>DASXHG010000041.1:0-1837 GCA_036488625.1 Solirubrobacteraceae bacterium
CCGGAAAAGCTGCCGATCGCGGCGCCCATCGCGCTCTCCAGCTGGATCACGGGCGGGGAGTCTGGATCCCGCGGGTCAACTGTCTTGCGGTTGACGATCAGCGGGAGCTCGAGCACGCCCTGTGACCGCTCCAGCAGCTCGTCGAGCGCGCGCAGGTCGACCCACAGGCTGTTGGTGTTGTAGTAGCGCCAACGTTTGTAGTCGCGAAACGAATCGGCGTCCTCGTCCGGCGTCTGCGCCGTCTCGCGCAGAACGAGCCGCCCGTCGCTGCGCCGGCGCGCGATGTGACCGCCCTTGCGGTCGGCCTCGGTTCCCTGGACGACCTCCATCAGGAAGGGGATCTGCTCCCGGGCCAGGTGGGCCGCGATGCGATGATCGAGTTGCGCGCCGAGGTTGTCGGAGTTGGAGATCATGGCGTAGCGGAAGCCCTGCTCGAGCAGCGCGCTCAGCATCCCCGAGCGGCGCAGAGCCCCATACACGTCGCCGTGCCCGGGTGGACACCACTCGAGCTCGGGGGCGGGCGGCCAGCTGACCGGGGCCAGCGTCTCGGCGTCCAGCTTGGGAATCATGCTCTGCATGAAGTCGGGGGGAAGGCCCTCGTGAGCGATCTCGGGGTGGGCGGCCAGCGCCTTCTCGGTTGCCTCGCGGGTGGCGTCACTGTTCATCAGCACGAGCGGCAACCGCACCCGATCGCGCTGGCGCAAAGCGAGGATCTGGCCGACGATGATGTCCAAGAACGAGCGTCCCTCGCGGGCCTCGACCAGCGACTTGGGCTCCTGCAGCCCCATTGAGGTCGCCAACCCACCGTTGAGCTTGATCACCACGACGTGCTCGAGGGCCTCGGTCGCGTCAGCGTCGCTCAGATCCTCGAGCGCGGGGACGTCCTGCGCCGGCTCGAGCTCGGCCGTGGGCAAGAGCGTCTCACCGCCTTCAGTCAGTCTCGTGTAGGCGCTCTCGAAGGCGCGGATCGCCTCCTCATGGGCACCGGCGGCGCGCATCTTGTCGGCCGCCGCTTTGAGGCCTGCTTCGGTCATGGCGTCATTGTGCCCACGAGCAAGCCAACGTGGTGGCCGCAGCGCAGCCACCACGTATGCGGATCTACGCTGATCAGCGCGCCGTGGATCGGCGCCTGACCAGCGCGTCCAGCGTGACGGCCAGGATCAGCACGATCGCCGTGGCTATGTCCTGGCCGGCAGCGGCGATGCCCATCAGGCCGAGCCCGTTGAACACGGCGGCGATGACGACGCCACCGAGCAGGGCGTGGATCATCTTGCCGCGACCGCCGAACAGACTCGTGCCGCCGATGACCGCCGCCGCGACGCCGAACAGGACGAGCGAGCCGCCGTCGATGTCGGTGGCCATCGAACCCTGGCGTGACTCGTAGACGAGGCCGGCGAGACCGGCCGTCAGACCGGCGAGGACAAAGCCCAGCGTTCGCACCATGGCCACATTGATCCCCGCGCGGCGGGCCGCCTCGGGGTTGCCGCCGATCGCGTATATGTAGCGCCCGGTTCGCATTCGGCCCAAAAAGAAGGAGAACACGAGGAGAACGAAGAGCACGAACGGGATCACCCACGGCACGCCCTTGAGCGGGGTGAGGGCCCCGCGGTTGGCGTTGCAGATGAGGACCAGGACGATTCCGCCCACGGCGGCCAGGCCGAGCGTGAGCAACGTGATTCCAAGCGGAGGCGCGGTGAGACCGTGGCGGCGACGGCGGGCGATATCACTGACGCGAACGGCGGCGAACAGCGCCAGGATGACGAACAGGACGATCCAGCCCAGCGCCGGGCTCATGTTCGTGTTGACGAGCTTGTAGACGGGGCTGCCCGAGTCGATG
>DASXHG010000066.1:0-2971 GCA_036488625.1 Solirubrobacteraceae bacterium
AAAGGGCGACGAGTGGGAACCCTGCCCCGAGTACCGCCGCCACGTAGCGCAGGAGCTGCAGCTCATCCTCGGTCACGCTGTCGCTGCGCTCGGGACTGAGGCCGAGCCCGCTGATCAGTCGCGCCACCAGGGCCTCGTCCAGGCCGGTCTCCTCGGCCGCGTCACGGATGCTCATGCGGTGCGGCTCGGACGGAAACAGATCCTCAAGGAAACCGAAGGCGAGGCGTCCCTCCTTCGTCGCGGCCTCGATCTGGTCCAGCGAGTGTCCACGCTCGCGCATGCGCGCCACGACCCGCGCCGTGCCGATCGCCGAGGGCGTCCATTCACCCTCGTAGGGCGGGATCAGCCCGCGCTTGACCCAGCGCCGCAAAGTGGCCGGCTGGACGCCGATGCGCTGGGCCGCCTCAGCCAGGGTCAAGACGCCGGGGCCGGCTGCCGGTCGGTAATCAGTTGGCGACGGGGTCCCGGTGAGGTCGAGGCCCCGTCGCCCGCGGGCGGAACGGCCCGCTGCGTCGGCCGTAGGCGCTCGTCACGTTTCCGGCGGCGCCTCGCGCCCGCGCACTGTGGCGCGAGCACGATCCGGCCTGTTGCCTGGTTTACGGCATTAGGTCTACTCCGCACCACGCGTGATGTCAATCGCGCGCGGGCACGGATTTCGGATTCAGTGGCCGGGCCTGTCAGAGCTCGAGATGGGGATAGTCAGCCGCGATCATCTCGCGGTAGCGCGCGAACAGCGGCTTGGTGATCGGCATGATGGCCAAGGCGGCTTTCACGTCCCCTCCGGCCTTGATCCGGCGCCGGGCGATGGCAATGGCGACGTTCTCCTTGCCCTGGAAGTACTTGTTGGCGATCTCCGAGGTCATGGTCATCTTGACCCGCGGCTCCCAGTCGATGTCGTCTGACCATTCCCAGGCCAGGTTCGCCTCGCCCGGGGCGCCGGCCCGGATGTTGACCACCAGATCGAGGTCGGTGAACTCGAACCGCTGAGGGGTGTCGGCATCGCGCAGCCGCGGCCCCATGTCCGGATCCTCGCTCATGATCGAGAAGGTCCGGTCAATGACCTCCCGGAACTCCTTCGCGGACTTGAAGTTGGCCATCGGCGCGGGAGTCTAAGCGCTCTCGCGCTGGTGCCATATCTTCATCGACCGTGGCGGACACGATTCACCTGCGGCCCACTGACGAGCTGGCTGAGCGCGTGCTGCTCCCCGGAGACCCCGGCCGTGCCCTGCTGCTCGCGCAGGCGCTGCTCGACAAGCCGCGGATGTTCAACCACAACCGCGGCCTGTGGGGCTACACGGGCAACGCCGCCGACGGCGCCCCGCTCAGCATCCAGAGCACGGGCATGGGTGGCCCGAGCACGGCCATCATCGTCTCCGAGCTGCGCGAGCTCGGCGCCCGCCGGATGCTGCGCGTCGGGACCTGCGGCGGGCTGGACTCGGGGCTGGAGCTCGGGGGGCTGCTGGTGGCCACCGAAGCCCTGGCTGAGGACGGAACCAGCCGTTCCCTCGGCGCCGGGCCGCGGGTGCCGTCCGGAGCCGAGCTGCTGGCCTGCCTTGAGACCGCGGGCGGCGCGGAGGTCCGATCGGGCCTGGTCGTCTCCACCGATCTCTTCTACGACACCGCCCCCGGGACCGAGGAGCGCTGGCGCGCCGACGGCGCACTCGCCGTCGAGATGGAGGCCGCCACATTGTTCGCGCTCGCGGCCCGACACGGGTTCGAGGCCGGCGCGGCCCTGATCGTCTCGGACCTCCTGCTGCCCGAGCGTCAGCGGATCGGGACCGAGGCGCTGCGCGCCGCAGAGCATGTCATCGGCGAGCTCGCCGTTCGGGCTCTACCGGTCTGAGCGCGTCCGGGCTCTACCCGGGGTGGACGCCTACTCGGAGGGAGACGGGGTGCGCGGCGTCTTGGCCGGCGCGGACTTGGTCTGTCCGGGCTTGGCGTCGGCGCTCTCGAGGCGCTCGAGCGCGGCCTCGATCCGAGCCAGGCGCTCCTCCACCGAACGGCCGGCGTCCGGGCGCTCGATGCGCTGGTCGAGACGATCGAGTCCATCTTCGATGCCTTCGAGGCGCTGGGACACGCTCCGCACCCGGCGCGTGAGGCGCTCGAGATCGGCCGCCGAAGGCAGGTTCAGCGCGCCGAGCGCTGCCGCTTGGGCCCGCATCGCCCGCTCCCGCGTCTCAAACGCCCGCGTCAGCGCGCCGCTGACGACCGGGTTCTCGATCAGGTCCTGGGCCAGCTTCCCGATGGCCTCTTCACTTTGGCGGGTCACGCGACCCCGCAGGCTCTGGTCGTCACTCATGCACGCGGACCTTAGCGTGCGGGCAAGTACGCGCGACCGCCGCGACCGCCCGGCGATGCACGGTCCTCCGCCATCCGGTGGCTATCTCTACCTCTAGTTGAGGGTGAGTAATGGCCTCACGACCGCCGGCTTTTACATCGGCGACACGTCTTCACCGTCCGATCGGCCACAATCGGCGCGCCGTTTTCGTTTGAAGACTGTGATTGCGCGGGCATGCAGACCGTTGTATGGGCGTGACGGTTCGAAATTGCAAAGGTTCTGGGCGATCAGTAGCGTCCCCGCCATCGTCGCTGTTTGACCAACCGTTCCGGCTGGCTACATCCGTGTTCACTGGGAGAAGGGCAACATTTGCTGATCAGGCGTAAAGGACGGTTGATGCTCGGGCTCCTGGCCGCGGCGCTACTCGCGCTCGGGGTCTCCGGGGTGCCCAGTGCATCGGCTGACGCCTGCACCGTTCACGTGACCGTCGTCGGCGGCCAGACGTACACCTTCTACGTCAATGCCCCCGCCGGTACACCAATTTCCGCCCTGAACCTCCCGGTCAAGGGCGTGATCACGTCTGAGAGCGAGTCGTGCGCGCCGTCCTCGTCCTCGTCCACGCCGACGGTGAGCGCCTCCACGCCCACGCGCTCCACGCCGTCCTCCTCGACGACGACGTCAAAGAGCCCGACG
>DASXHG010000127.1:0-8354 GCA_036488625.1 Solirubrobacteraceae bacterium
CCCGCGGCTGTGGCTCGCTCGAGCGTGCGTGCGATCAAGGAGGCGGCGTCAGCTTCACTGCCTTGCAGCGCCCGCAGCCTCAGCAGGGTGTAGGGGGCGATGGGACTCCCGATCGCCGTGGCGACGCTTTCGCTCTCCGCGATCAGCGAACCTGCACCGGCGAAGTCCCCGGTCCACGCCTTGGCGAGGCCGAGCGCGGCCAGGTGGATCGGCAGCTCGGCCAGCGCGCCCGCGTCGCGAACGAGCCGGACGTTGCGCGAAGCGATTGCCCGTGTGCCCTCGTCGTCCCAGATCGCATCGCTCGCGCCCGTGGCCGCCCAACCCCACCGCAGGACGTCCTCTGCCGGGACGGCGCTGAGCGCCTTCGTCGCCAGCTTCAGGGTCTCGACCGCTGCGGCGCGTCCATCAGTCGTCAATCGAGCCAGGCCGTCGAGCAGCAGGTCGAGAGCTCGCGGGGCAGCGCTCAGCGGAGGCAGGGCCTCGACCTCCCGACCGATCTCCTCGAGGACGGCGGCTGCGGCCGGGCCGGTGAACACCGCCGCGCCCCAGGCGGTGAGATAGGTCTCGCGCGCGAGGTTCAGATCCAGCGACTCCAACCTTCGAGCCGCTTTGAGCAGAAGCGGCGGAGCATCGCTGCCGAGACCCGAGGCGAACGCGATATGCCCGCGCAGCAGCTCTACCTGGGCATGGTGGAACTCGTCGAGCGCGCCCGCCTCGGTCGTGGCCAAGATCCCAAGCGCGGCGTCGAACGCGCCGGCCTGAAGGCTGGCCGCCGCGGCGGCCAGCGCCCGCTCCACCCTCCGCGTGGGATCCCGGGTCAGCTCGGCGGCGCGCCCTAGGAATGCCGCTGTGGCGCCGAGGCCGCCGCGCGCTTGTGCCCGACCCGCCGAGCGCTCGAGTTCGGAGGCGACGTCGTCGTCGGGCCCGGTCGCGGCGGCGGCGAGATGCCAAGCGCGACGATCCGGGTCGGCGACAGGATCGCTCGCCTCGGCCAGCGCCAGATGAACCATGCGTCGATCTTCCGCCGCCGCCGATCGGTACACGGCTGAGCGCACCAGCGAGTGTCGGAACGTCACCCGCGTTCCGATGCGCAGCAGCTCATCGGTCTGGACTTGCGCGTCGAGCGGCGAGATCGTGATCCCGAGGTGACCGGCCGCTCGCTGCAAGAGCAACGGATCGCCGACAGGTTCCGCCGCCGCGAGCAGCAGCAGGCGACGAGCATCATCGGAGAGCGCGTGATATCGGGCTACAAAGCTCGTCTCGATCTGAGGGATCAGCGCCTGTGCCTCGAGCAGCCCGAAGCCCCCCGCGAGCTCCGTGACGGTCAATCCTCGGGGCAGCTCGAGCAATGCGAGCGGATTCCCGCGCGTCTCGGCGATGATCCGGTCGCGTACCTGCTCATCGAGCTTGACTCGCACCGCGCCGCTGAGGAGCGCGCGGGCGTGGCCGTCGACCAATCCGTGCACTTCCATTTGGGGAAGGCGCCGAAGCTCCTTGCCGGGCTCGCGAGCCGCAAAAACGATTCCCACCGGTTCGATCAGCAGGCGGCGCGCGACGAAGGCGAGCGTCAGAGCCGATTCACGATCCAGCCATTGCGCATCGTCGACGACGCAGAGGGCCGGACTCTCCTCGGCTACCTCCGAGAGCAGGCCCAGCACCGCCAAGCCGACGAGAAACCGATCCGGGGGTGCGCCGTCGCTCAAACCGAACACGATCTCCAGCGCTCGACGCTGCGGAACAGGAAGCCTCGGGAGGTGATCGAGCAACGGCGCGCACAGCAGATGCAAGCTGGCGAAGGCCAGCTCCATCTCGGACTCAACGCCGACCGTCCGCATGACGGTCATGTCCGACGCCGACTCGGTCAGGTACTTGAGCAGGGCCGACTTTCCAATCCCGGGCTCACCCGAGATCACCAGTGTTCGGCTTTCGCCGCGTCGGATAGCAGAGATCAAATCGTGCAGAAGCGCAGACTCGCTGCCCCGTCCGCGCAGGCACGCACTCTGCCCCGGTCCAGGGGCATGATTCTCCATCGGCCTCCCCCGCATGCTACGTCGGCGAAGTAGGCATGACAAGGATGCGCGCCGCCGTCTGCGCCGCATGACTGCACCAACTCTGAAGCCGCGCCGCTTAGCTCGCGCCCGGGTCGCCCACTGGTCCTCACCCGGGCCGCGAACCAGGGTCCGGACCCGTAGAGCACCGGGGGCGAGGGCCGTTTGAAGGGATCATCGTCCGAGACTCAGAGGAGGTGGAGATGGACACGAGCGACCCGACATATGAGCGCGACATACGGCCGCTGTTTCGCGGCAAGGACATCGAGTCGATGTCCTCCCAGTTCGATCTTTCGGCTTACGGCGATGTCCGCGAGAACGCGGACCGGATCCTTCAGACGGTCTCCGATGGGTCGATGCCTTGCGATGGCCCCTGGCCGCCCGAACGGGTCGCGTTGTTCCGCGAATGGGTGGCCGCCGGCTGCCCGCCGTAGCCCCGGGGTGCGGGACCAGGGTTGTCACGGGCGCGACGCTCGGATGAGACGAACACCCTCTGTTGCGGATAGCACAAACAAGGGAGAGCCCACATGTCAGTCGCGACCGAGAAGTCAGGCGTCACCGCGATTCGTCCCTTCCACGTCGACATTCCCTCTGAGGCCTTGGATGACCTCCAGAGGCGTATCGCCGCGACGCGGTTGCCCACGCGGGAGTTGGTCGAGGACCGCTCGCAGGGGGTGCAACTGGCGACGATTCAGGAGCTGGTCCGCTTCTGGACGACCGATTACGACTGGCGCCGGTGTGAGGCCAAGCTGAACGCTCTGCCCCAGTACAAGACCGAAATCGACGGGGTGGACGTGCACTTCATCCACGTGAAGTCGCGCCACGAGGACGCGTTGCCGCTGATCATGACCCACGGTTGGCCGGGCTCGGTGATCGAGCTGCTCGAGACCGTCGGCCCGCTGACTGACCCGACCGCGCACGGCGGGCGCGCCGAGGACGCGTTTGACCTCGTGCTGCCCTCTATCCCCGGGTACGCCTTCTCGGCTGAGCCAACCGGGCTCGGCTGGTACGCCGGCCGCGTCGCGCAGGCATGGCCGGAGCTGATGCGCCGACTCGGCTACACCCGCTATGTCGCCCAGGGCGGCGACCAGGGCGCGGCCATCACCGACGCGATGGGCCGTCAGGCGCCCGAGGGTCTGATCGGCATCCATACCAACCTGTTCGTGCCGGGCCTGGCCGGCGGCTCTTTCCCGACCGACACCGACGAGGAACGCGCGGCGGCGAAGGCCGGGGCCACGTTCCGGGCGACCGGCTTCGGCTACTTCCTCGAGCAGGCCACGCGGCCGCAGACGATTGGCTATGCGCTGCTGGATTCGCCGGTCGCGCTGGCAGCCTGGATGCTCGACCACGACACCGACAGCTACTACAAGATCTCCCGCGCGTTCGTCGACCGGCAACCGGTGGGCGGCCTGACCCGAGACCACATCCTCGACAACGTCACGACCTACTGGCTGACCGCCACCGGTGCCTCGGCCGCCCGCTCCTACTGGGAGGGCGGTCAAGCCACAGCTCGTTCCGCGGGTCAGGCCCCTCCGCCGGTCTCGATCCCAGTCGGATTCACCACGTTCCCGGGCGAGATCGTCGCGACCCCGCGCAGCTGGGTCGAGAAGGCCTACCCCACCCTCACGTACTACAACAAGGTCGACAAGGGCGGCCACTTCGCCGCCTGGGAGGAGCCCGAACTGTTCTCAACCGAGATCCGCGCCGCATTCCGCTCCCTCCGCTAGGGACGGCCAGCGCCCAGGGAGGCTCGGCCGACCTCGCCTCCGCGTGAAGACGAAGTCGGCCGAGCGTTGATCAGGCGACGCCCGAAGCGACTCGGTCCTGGGACTTCAGGAAGGTCAGCAGGTCGGCGTTGATCGTGTCGGCCTCGGTGGTCGGCATCCCGTGGGGGAACCCCTTGTAGGTCTTCAGGGTCCCGTTCTGCGCGAGCTTCGCAGACAGGGGTCCGGAGTCGGCGTAGGGGACGATCTGATCGTCGTCGCCGTGCATGACCAGGACCGGCACCGTGATCTTCTTCAGGTCCTCGGTGAAATCTGTCTGGGAGAAGGCCACGATCCCGTCGTAGTGGGCCTTGGCCCCGCCCATCATCCCCTGGCGCCACCAGTTGTCGATGATCGCCTGAGAGGGTTGCACGCCCGGCCGGTTGAAACCGTAGAACGGGCCTGCCGCCAGCTCGCGGTAGAACTCCGACCGGCGCGTGGCGACCTGGACCTGAAAGCCGTCGAAAACGCTCTTGGGCAGCCCGCCAGGGTTGGCGTCGGTCTGCAGCATGAGGGGCGGCACCGAACTGATCAGGACAGCCTTCGCCACGCGGCTCTCACCCTGGCGCGCGATGTAGCGCACGACCTCGCCCCCGCCGGTGGAGTGGCCGATGTGCACCGCATCATGGAGATCTAGATGTTCGGTCAGCGCAGCCAGGTCGTCGGCGTAGTGGTCCATGTCATGACCGTCGCTGACCTGGGCGGAGCGCCCGTGGCCGCGTCGGTCATGGGCGATGACGCGATAGCCCTGGAGCAGGAAGAACAGCATCTGCGTGTCCCAATCGTCGCCCGAGAGGGGCCAGCCGTGGCTGAAGACAATCGGTTGCCCATCGCCCCAATCCTTGTAGAAGATTTCGACCCCATCGCTAGTCGTGATCGTGCCCATAGGCTCGTCCCTCCGGTTTTGTTGGTCTTGGGGACGATGCCGCCGTGGCGATCGGTTCGCGCCCGGTGCACCACTGGTCTTGACCCTGGTCCGCGACCGGTTCCAGCCCGCTTCGCCGTGATCCGGTGCGCGGAGGTCGACGCCTTGCGTGACAGGACCCAGCCTGGCCATAGAATGGTCCGATGATGAGCTTCAACGCAGACGAGCAGCGCGCGCTCGCGCACGAGCAGGACCTCTCCCTCTCCCCGATTCCGCAGAACATCGAGGCCTACGCGCACATCGAAGGGTTGGTGGGCGAGGAGAACGAGCTCCTGGAAACAGCCGAGCAGGACCGCAAGGAGGAGCACCGCAAGCGCCTCGACGCGATCACGGACGAGCTTGATCGCGCCTGGGAGGCGCTGCGCCGGCGCGCCGAACGACGCGCCAAGCCAGGCACCTGAAGCGCTACTCGGGCGCGGCCTGGAGTCAAGCTCTGAACCCCGGGTCCGGGCGAGAACTTCGTAAATGGAGCTAGCGAGACTCGAACTCGCGACCTCCTGGGTGCGATCCAGGCGCTCTCCCAACTGAGCTATAGCCCCGTACGGCGGTGCAGACCGCCTCGGCGTGGGCGTAGTTTAGCCCCGCCCCGGGTTCACGTCGCGGCGGGCGGGGTACACCGGGCGGACGAATAGGCGACCCGCAGAACGCGGCGGCGCGGACGAATGGGCGAGCCGTAAGGCTGGTGAGGTTTGACTAAGCCGCCGATACTCTCCCGAACCCTTTCGGTCAATGAGCTTTCGCGCGCGCCTAACCACGTTCTTCCTCATCATCGTGGTCGTTCCCATGGCCGCCATGGGATTTTTGGTCTTCCGGCTCATCAGCGATAGTCAGCAGGCCAAGACGGAGGCGCGTGCCAACGGCATCGCCAGTGCAGCGGTCAGCCTTTACAACGAGGCGAGCCGATCCGCGAAACTCGATGCCCGCACGGTGGCCGTGAGCCTCGCTCATACGCCCGTCGCGCAGGTCCGGTCCCGAGCGGCCGCGCTGCAATCGGAGGTGGGAATCGAGCGGATCACCGTTTCCGTGGGAGGGCGTTCGGTGGCCGACGTCGGAGCCCGGGACGCGCTTGCGCCAGGGGTGGCCACGGTGCATAGCTCAAGCGGGCGGCCGGCGCGCGTCGTCGCCCTGTCCGAGCTGAGCGCGTCCCAGTTCGCCAGCCAGCTCACGGGCCGCGGTTTTGGCGTGGTCGTCCGGCAGCGAACCAGGACCCTGGCCGCGACTTTGCCGGCAGCTGTCGGGCGCGACCTGCCTCGGTTCGGGCAGGTCGACCTTAACGGGCGCACGTACCAGACCGTCGGACTGGACCTGAGCGGCTTTGGGACGAGCCCGGTTCAGGTCACGGTCCTGTCGGACAACAGCCCGACCGACGGCGGCGTGGCCACCGACCGGGTCGTTGCCGCCATCTTCATCCTTGCCTTCCTGGCTCTGGCCGGCGGCTTCTCGCTGATGGCCTCCCGTGCCCTGCACAGCCAGCTGGCCGACTTCCTGGCCGCCGCTCGCCGGCTCGCCCGGGGCGACTTCTCCTCGCCGATCCCCACCCACGGCAACGACGAGTTCGCTGCGCTGGGGACCGAGTTCAACACCATGTCGCAGCAACTCGCCGCCCGGCTCGAGGAGCTCGAGCGTGAGCAGCAACGCGTGCGGCGGTCGATCCGCTCGATCGGTGATGCGTTCGCGGCCAACCTCGACCGGGACGCGCTGCTCGAGCTGGCCCTGCGGACCGCCATGGATGCGGTTGCGGCCGACCGCGGACGGGTTGTCACTGCCCGCGAGGGAGGCCCCGAGCTGACCGAGTTGATGCGCAGCGGACGCGTGACCGGTCTCGAGCCGTCGATCATTGAGTCCGAGCAAAGCGCGCTCGGTGGCGACGGGATCGGCCAGGCTTGGACTAAAGAGCTGGCCATCGCCACCGTCGCGCTGGGCGAGGTCGCGTCCGGCGGCCCGACCCACGGGCTGATCACGGTCGCGCGGCCGGGCAGCAGCTTCAACGAGGATGACCTCGAGCTCCTGCGTTCGCTGGCGGCGCGGGCAACCTTGGCCCTGGCCAACGTCAACCTGCATCGTGACGTGCAGCGCCAGGCCGTGACCGATGACCTCACCGGCCTGACCACGCACGGCCGTTTCCAGCAGTTGCTGGGGGCCGAAATGGAGCAGGTCCGCCGCTACCAGTACCCGGTCGGGCTGGTCATGCTCGACATCGACGACTTCAAGTCGATCAACGACGTCTACGGGCATCAGCAGGGGGATGTCGTGTTGCGAAGCGTGGCCGACGTGCTGCGCGAGAACTCACGCGACGTCGACGTCGCCGCGCGGTATGGGGGCGAGGAGATGGCCCTGATCCTGCCGCACACCGATCTCGACGGCACCTATGTGATCGCCGAGCGTGTACGCGAAGCGATCGAGGCGCTTCGGGTGCCGCTCCTGGAGGGTTCGGGGGCGCTTCAGATAACGGCCAGCCTGGGCGCCGCAGCCTCGATCAACGGCCATAAGGACGAGCTGATCACCGCGGCCGACAACGCTCTCTACGTGGCCAAGCGAGAGGGCAAGAACCGAACTGTTAAGGCTGACGGACAGACCGCGAACGTGCTCGGCGGTCGCTAGGCTTTGCGACTATGGGTCTACTAGACGAAGCGATTCGCGAGCATCTAGACCTCAAGCGCCGGCGCGGCGCGGATCCCGGAGAAGTCGAGCGCGCAGAGCGCGAGGCGCTGGGGCCGGTGAGGCGGGTTGAGGCCCCTGAGGAGGGCGAAGTGGATGAGCTCACGGAGCCCGTCCAGCCGGCCGAGGGTGTGGCCTTCGACCACGAGGAGCAGGGCGAAGACGACGGCTGGACATTCGAGGACGAGTTCGCCCCGCCACGCGATGAGGGGCCGCTGCCCGAGCTTGACCCCGAGCCCAACCTCGAGACGCCACGTGGAGCCGACTCGGTCGGCCAGGAGACCGCTGTTCACCGCCCTGATTTCCTCGATGACGAGGACTTCGACGAGCCCGACTACGACCCCGACGATGCCATGGCTCCGCCGCCGCACCCCGCCCAGGGGCCGGCCAGGGATCCCGGAGCCCGACCGGGTCAGGGGCACGAGGACGACGGCGAGGAGTTGCTCGAGGAGACACCCGAATTCCTTCAGGACACGCCGGACCACGATCGGCTGTGGTTTGAGCAGCGTCCGCCGAAGGACTTCGACTTCGACGGCTGAGCCGGGAAACTGGGACACCGCGACCGCTGATGTTCTTTCGGCAGGTGCTGTATCGCGATCTCGGATGTGCCTCCTACGTTGTCGCGGAGGGAGGCGAGGCCGTCGTCGTTGACCCCCGCTGGGACATCGACGTCTATCTCGAGATTGCCGCCACCGAGGACCTGCGGATCATCCACGTCCTCGATAGCCACGATCACGCCGACCACGTGTCCGGACGGGAGCGGCTGGGGGCAGCCACCGGTGCGACGATCCACCGCCCGAGCGAGGAGTCTGGAGAGGACCTGACCCTCCGGGTCGGCACGGTTGAGGTCCGCGCCCTGGCGGCGCCCGGCCATCGTCCCGAGCATCGCGTGTTCACCGTCGCCGACCTGACGCGCAGCCCTGAACCCTGGCTGCTGCTCACCGGTGATTCGCTGCTCGT
>DASXHG010000164.1:0-3589 GCA_036488625.1 Solirubrobacteraceae bacterium
TCGGGCGGCCGTGCGGACCCTCGTCATCTCAGATCTTCACCTCGGTAACCGGGGTGGCCGCGACGTTCTCCGGCGTGCAGATCCGCTCGAGCGCCTGACCGAAGCGGTCGCTCAGGTCGACCGGCTGGTCCTGCTCGGCGATCTCGCGGAGCTCGTCCGGCGCAATCCGGAAAGCTCGATGGCCGCGACCGAGCGAGTGCTGCGCGCGCTCGCCGCGCGCATGGACTCCAGCCAGGAGATCATCGTGGTGCCCGGCAACCACGATCGTCCCCTGATCCGGGGCTGGGCTCGCGCCCGCGGACGGGCCCTGGGGGTAGCCGACACCGTGCCGCCTGACGCGACGCCGGCGCTCATCCGGATCGCCTCGTGGCTGGCTCCGGCCCCGGTACGAATCCACTACCCGGGGGTGTGGCTGGCCGACGGTCTCTACGCCACCCACGGCCACTACCTCGACCGCCACCTCACCCCGCACGCCCCGATCGGCCTTCCCCGCCGGTCTCGCTCCGACCGGGCCGGCATCCGCGTCACCGCGTGGGACTACGAGCACCGCCGGATCCGGGCCCGCCAGCGTCGTGACGGGCCGAGGAGCCCAATGTCGCGCGCGGCCCACATGGCCACCCGCGCCCTCAACCCCGCGCTCCCGCGGCTGCTGATGCGGGCCGGCCTATCGCCGGTGACCGCCGCCGCTGTGGATCTTCAGATGCGCCATGCCGCCCTGCCGGCGCTGCGCACTGTCCTCAGGCGGCTGGGGATAGAGGCCGAGACGGTGATCTTCGGGCATGTTCACCGGCTCGGTCCCGTAGCCGGCGACCGGCCTGGAGACTGGCGCGCCGAGGGTGGCCTTCAGGTTCTGAACACGGGCTCGTGGATCTACGAGCGCCTGCTGATCGATCGGACCCGGCCGCCGCATCCCTACTGGCCGGGAGGCGCGATCCGGATCGACGAGGGCCACGCTCCACGAACCCTGAATCTGCTCGAGGACCTCGACCACCCGCAGCTCTGGACGCCCGATCGCTAACTTCAAGGCATGCCGCGATTGTTCTTCTGGACCCAGGCCCTGATCGTCGTGTTCGTGCTGGCCGGAATGATCATCGCCATCACCCGGCTGGTCTGATCGAGTGTCGTGAGTCGGAAATTCGGGACACTAGGGCGTGGGCGGCGCGGTCGCGGACGCGGGCGGCGCGGTCGCCGCGGCGGCATCGAGCAGCCCGTAGCCGTAATTGCGATTGGGGTGCGTTCCACCCAGCGGAACGGCGGTCTGCTCGAGCCGGGTCAGGACCTGGGCCGGAGTCGGGTGGGGGCCCAGCACGTGGCTGGCGATGACCAGCGCGCAGGTCGCCGAAACCTCGGGTGCCGACATCGAGGTCCCGATGTAGTAACCGGGGTAGCCGAAGCGGCTCCAATGAGGTGGGTTGACCAGGGTCATCTGGTAGATCGAGGGCAGCGAGCGGTCCGGAAAGCAGTCGGGGTCGGTGTCGATCAGCGCGTCGGTGCCGCCGCCCGGCGCCACGAGATCAAGGCCCGCGCCGCCGTTGGAATAGCCGGCCAGGCACCGGTCCTTGGTCGTCGCGCCGACTGAGATCACGTTGCGCTCGCGGGCGGGATAGGCAACGCGCGTGTCCTGATCATTGCCGGCCGCGCCAACGACGATCGCGCCGTGCTGGTGGGCGTAGTTGATCGCGCTGACGATCTCGGGAATCTGGTTGGAGGAGCTGACCTCATTGGGCAGGAACTCCAGGCTCAGGTTGATGACCTGGGCGCCGTGCTTCGCCGCGTAGCGGATGCCGCGCGCGATCGTGTTCTCGTCTCCGAGGCCACTGGCGTCGAGAATCCGGATCGGCATGATCGATGCGCCGTAGGCCAGCCCGGTGAGCCCGAAGCCGTTGTTGGTGGATTCACCGACCACGCTGGCCACGAACGTCCCGTGGCCGTTGCGGTCCAGCGGGTAGCGGTTGCCGGCCACGAAGTCATAGGGAGCGACGAATCGTGTGTTGCCGAGATCGGGCGAGCGGCGGAAGTGGCCCCAGTCGCGGTAGGCGACCCCGGTGTCGAGGATGGCCACTCGGACGCCCCGCCCCCCGGGACGGCCGACGGCCAGCAGGTTGCCCCAGGCGTCGGGCGCGTCGACCCCGGTTCCCGGGAGCAGATTCCACTGCAACTTCTCCCAGCCGTATGGAGCTCCCGACTTCCCCCGATCGTCGGGATAGAAGGCCCCGGCCTGGTGGGCGATGTAGTTGGGCTCGGCGAAGGCCACGCCCCGGCGCTGGCGCAGGCGGCGGGCCGCCGCCAACACGCTCTCCCCGCTGCGCAGGTGCAGAACCTGTGAGCGGGGCGCCGACCCGGGGCGACGTGTGCTCATCCCGACCTGAGCGAGGAAATCGGTCGTCGCCTTGGTCACTGGGCCCGGCCGGTACCCGACGAGCAGCTCGTGCGGAACGTACCCGGGCGCGGCGTGGGCCAAGGCCGGTCCGAGCAGCGAGCCGCCGATGCTGATCGCCACGGCCAGGGCCGCGGGTCGCAGGCGTCGGTTCGGGTTTCTTGGCTGGGCCATGAGTACGTTTGCGCCGGACGCTGGGTCTAGGCACACCGGCGAGGGGTTAAGACATCATCGAAGCTGCCAAAGTTGCCCCATTGGCAACGGTACTGCCATCTACCCCGGCCCATCACCTTGAACTCACGATTTTTTCCCCGGGACGAGTACTTCATGCGCCTGGCTCTGCGCGAGGCCGAGCGCGCGCTCGACCACGAGGACATTCCCGTGGGCGCCGTCGTGGTCCGCGATGGGGAGGTGATCGGGACCGGGCACAACGAGCGCGAGCTCCGCGCCGACCCCACCGCTCACGCGGAGATGATCGCCGTGCGTGAGGCGGCGCGAGCGCTCGGAAGCTGGCGCGTGCTGGAGAGCGTGCTCTACGTGACGCTCGAGCCGTGCGCGATGTGCGCGGGGGCAATCGTCCTGGCCCGGATACCTCGGGTGGTGTTCGGGACGACCGATCCCAAGGCCGGCGCCGGCGGCAGCGTGCTTGACGTTCTCGCCGAGCCGCGGCTGAACCACCGTCCGCAGGTCGAGTCCGGCCTGCTGGCCGAGGAGTGCGCCAACCTGCTCCGCGCCTTCTTCGCCTCCCGGCGCTGACTTACGAATGCAGCCCGCCTGGCTCAGACCGCTGGACTGGCGAGCCGGGGAGAGCCGGCCTAGGCGGCCAGCGCTGTCGCGATCCCGGCCGCGGTCTCGACCAGCGCCTCGCGGACCTCGTGCTCGATCTCGGCCGCGACGGTGAAGCGGCGGCGATCTGACGCGGCGAGCAGCTGCTCGAACAGTTCGGCCACGCGCACGGCACCGGCGACCTCGCCGCGATGGCGACATTCGCCGGCCACTCGCGCCAGGGCGGGGCGATCCTCGGCGTTGATGGCCCGCCACAGCTCGGGCAGCTGGCGGCGCGCGCGGCGCAGGAAGCGCCCCACGTTCTCGACGCGACCGGAGTTGGATTCTGAGATCGTGAGCTCGGGTGAGGCGATGCGCCCGGGGTTCGCGGCGGGCTCCTCGACGGAAGGCGCGAGCAGTCCGAGACGTGAGCAATCGACGTCCAGC
>DASXHG010000176.1:0-5048 GCA_036488625.1 Solirubrobacteraceae bacterium
ATGGCGTCCACGATTGAGGCCATCCAGCGCCCGTCGCTGATCATCGCCCATAACAAGACCCTGGCCGCGCAGCTCTGCAACGAGTTCCGGACCTACTTCCCGCGCAACTCGGTCGAGTACTTCGTCTCCTACTACGACTACTACCAGCCTGAGGCCTACGTCCCCAGCAAGGACCTCTACATCGAGAAGGACTCGGCCATCAACCAGGAGATCGACCGCCTGCGCCACGCGGCCACGGCGTCGCTGTTTGCCCGCCGCGACGTCATTATCATCGCCAGTGTCTCCTGCATCTTCGGTCTCGGGTCGCCGACCACGTATGACGAGAACCTGCAGACGCTGATCAAGGGCGAGATGATCGATCGCGATCGCCTGCTGCGCAAGCTCGTCTCGATCCAGTACACCCGCAACGACACCGCCCTGGCCCGCGGCACCTTCCGGGTCCGCGGTGAGACGCTCGAGATCTGGCCCGCGTACGCCGAGACCGCCTACCGGATCGTCCTGTTCGGCGACGAGGTCGAGCATCTGCAGCATTTCGACGCCGTGACCGGTGAGGTGATCGAGGACGATCTCGAGCACGTGGCGATCTGGCCCGCCTCGCACTACAACGTGCGGGAGGGGATGATCGATGATGCCGTGGCCGAGATCGGGCGCGAGCTCAACGCGCGCTGTGCCGAGCTCGAGGCCGCGGGCAAGCTGCTCGAGTCCCACCGTCTCCGTCAGCGCACTCAGTACGACATGGAGATGCTGCGCGAGCTCGGGTTCTGCTCGGGGATCGAGAACTACTCCCGGATCCTCGACGGGCGCCAGCCGGGCGACCGGCCCTACTGCTTGCTCGACTACTTCCCCAACGACTTCGTCTGCTTCATTGACGAGTCCCACCAGACGGTGCCGCAGATCGGCGGCATGTACGAGGGCGACCGGTCCCGCAAGCAGACCCTGGTCGACTACGGCTTCCGGCTACCGAGCGCACTCGACAACCGGCCCCAGACGTTTCAGGAGTTCCTCTCGATCACGCCGCAGATGGTGTTCGTCTCGGCGACCCCTGGCGAGTATGAGCGATCGCATTCACCGCGCATCGTCGAGCAGATCGTGCGCCCGACGGGGATCATCGACCCCGCCGTCGAGGTCCGCGAGACTCGCAACCAGATCGACGACCTGATGAACGAGATCCGGGCCAGGACCGAGCGCAACGAACGCACGCTGGTCACCACGTTGACCAAGAAGATGTCCGAGGATCTGACCGACTATCTGCTCGAGATGGGCTTCCGGGTTCGCTACCTGCATTCCGAGATCGACACCCTGGAGCGGATCCAGATCATCCGCGAACTGCGCCTCGGCGAATACGACGTCCTGGTCGGGGTCAATCTCCTGCGTGAGGGACTCGACCTGCCCGAGGTCTCGCTGGTGGCCATCCTCGATGCCGACAAGGAGGGCTTCCTGCGCGGCGAGACCTCCCTCATTCAGACCATCGGGCGGGCGGCGCGCAACATCGAGGGCACGGTGCTGATGTACGCCGACAAAGAAACCGCGGCCATGCGAGCGGCGATCTCTGAGACCGACCGGCGTCGCACCATCCAGCGTGCCTACAACGAGGAGCACGACATCACCCCGGAGACGATCGTCAAGGGCATCTCCGACATCGCCGAGTTCCTGCAGTCCGACTCCAAGGTCCCCAAGTCCCGCCGCCGCCGGCGGCGCCGGGAAGGGGCGATGGCGCCGGCCGAGATCGAAAAGACGATCGTCGAGCTCGAGGAGGAGATGCTGGCCGCGGCCGAGGACCTCCGGTTCGAGTACGCGGCCAAGTTGCGCGACGAGATCCGGGATCTCAAGCGAGATCTGGACGAGGCGCTCGCCGCGGGCTAGTCCCGTCCGGTGAGTCCTGAATACTGCGCGTCTGCAGTCTGCTGACGCGGTTGCCTGTCCGCTAGGCTGGGCACCGCTCTCGAATCCTCGAACGGAGGTACGCCGCGTGGCGCTGGATAGACAGAGCATCGAAAAGCAGGACTTTCCGACGGGGAGCCATGGCTACGATCCCCAGGCGGTCGATGCTCACCTGAGCGCGCTGGCCGACGAGGTCGCGGAGTTCAAGAGCGCCTCACGCCGCCGCGCCGAGCACCTGGCGTCCTCGGCCAGCGAGCAGGTCAGGTCGATCATCGAGGCCGCCGAGGCCAGTGCGGCCGAGATTCAGCGCTCGGCCGAGGCCGAGGCCCAGGAGATCCGCGACGAGGCTCATCACGAAGCCCGCGCCACGCGCGAGCGGGCATCGGAAGAGGTCCGCGAGCACGTCGGCCGCGTGTCCGATGCCACGTCACGAATGCTCGCTCGGCTGGACGGGATGGAGTCAGAGCTCTCCGGCCTGCTCGACACGCTGCGCGGTGGCACGGGGCGTCTCGATGCCGATCTGCGCGAGCTCAGCAGCGATCTGGAGCACGCCGCCGAGGTGGCGGTGCCGCAGGTCCGGGCGGAGTTCGAGCCCGACCCGCCTCCGGCGCCCGAGCCCGAGCCCGGGCCCGCTCCGAGTGCGCCGGCCTCGGAGGCTTGGGGGTCGAGCACCTCAACCGGCGACTGGGGGTCGGCGGGCAGAGCGGCCGACCCTGAACAGCCTCCCTCGGGTGGAGGCTGGGACGTCCCCGAGCCCGCTCACAGCGCGTCCGCCGGGGGTGAGGGCGCCGAGTCGAGCAGCTCAGACACCGCCGGTGCCGAAACACCCGGGTCAGCGAGCTGGGACTCCGGAGCATCGTCTCCCGGCTGGGGTGAACCGGCGGCCGACGCCGAGCCCAGCACCCCCCACGAGGCCTTCGGGGCCTCGGGAGGCTTCGGGCCGGCGGCTGGACACGAGGCGGCTCCGGCCGGCCAGGACTGGCAGCACACCCCCGAGACGGCCCCGGTCGAGTCGGGGTCGGAGGCTTTTCCCGAATCGCCGTCGGCGCCACCGGGCCCGGCAAGCCCCACGCCCTACGGCGAGCCGTCTCACGGCTCCTACGGGGACCAAGGGTTCGGCGCGGCCACGTCGCCTGAGCAGGGCGGCCAGAGTGAGGAGGGCGATGACTCCGAGGGGGCGCGCCTGATCGCGCTCAACATGGCCCTCAACGGGACCCCGCGTGAGGAGACGGCCCGCTACCTGTCGGAGAACTTCCAGCTCCCCAATCGCGACGGCCTGCTCGACGAGGTCTACGCCAGCGTCGAGGGCTAGGGTCGGGTCCTGACGGGCCCCGGGTCCGAGCGGCCCGGGTCCCCAGCGGTCCGGGTCCCCAGCGGCCCGGGTCGGTCGGTTAGCGGCCCGGGTCCGAGCTGTCACCACCACGCTGCCGATCGCGGCGTCCGTGGCGGTCCTCGAGCTTCTGGAGCCGCTTCTGGCGGCGGGCGTCGAGGTTGCGCTCCACCTCGTCGAGGTCGGGCGCCGGCCCGAACAACGCCCAGCCGTTGCGGAACAAGCTGAGCATGAAGATGAGCAGCACCCAGATCGGCCAGAACTGGCCGGTGGCGCCCGAGCTCAGCCAGATGACCGTGCAGACCACGAACAGGCCCAGCGACCCTCCGGTCTCCTGGATCACGCGGCGGGCCAGGTGGCGCCGGCGGGCGGCGTCGCCGATGGCAGTGATCGGGTTGCTGGTCGGCAGGTCGCGCCGGAGTGCACTGAGTTCGGCCAGCGTGCGCGCAGCGTAGGTCGCCGTGAGGCGCTCCTCGAGTTCATCCGTGGTCAGCCGACCGGCCACCGCATGCTCGCGCAGTTCGGTCGACAGCTTCTCTCGGTCCTCGTCCGAGGCGCGGATCTGATCCCCGCCGCCGGGCCCGCTCAACGGTTCCCCGCTCATTGCGAGGAACTGTAGGAGAAAGCGGCCGCGTCGGCATGGGAACGTCTGTTCGATGTTCTAGACTCGATTCGAGTGGATCAGATCCTCGTCTCGGGCGCCCGGGAGCACAATTTGAAGGACGTGACGGTCGCCATCCCCCGGGATTCGCTGACCGTGATCACCGGCCTCTCGGGGTCCGGTAAGTCGTCGCTGGCCTTCGACACGATCTACGCCGAGGGGCAGCGACGCTACGTGGAATCGCTGTCCGCCTACGCGCGGCAATTCCTGGGTCAGATGGACAAGCCCGACGTCGACTCGATCGAGGGTCTGTCGCCGGCGATCTCGATCGATCAGAAGACGACGTCGCGCAATCCGCGTTCCACCGTGGGCACGGTGACCGAGATCTATGACTACCTGCGTCTGCTCTGGTCGCGGATCGGGCATCCGCACTGCCACATCTGCGGCCGGCCCATCAGCGGGCAGTCTGCTGAGCAGATCATCGACCAGGTCATGGAGCTCGACGAGGGAACTCGGTTCATGGTCCTGGCGCCGATCGTCCGCGGGCGCAAGGGTGAGTACGGCAAGCAGTTCGAGGAGCTGCGGGCCGAAGGCTTCGGCCGGGTCAAGGTCGACGGTGAGCTCCGACGGCTCGACGAGCAGATCGTGCTCGACAAGAAGTTCAAGCACGACATCGCCGTGGTCGTCGACCGCCTCGTCATGAAGGGTGAGCTTCGCAAGCGCCTGGCCGACTCGATCGAGACCGCGGTCGCGCTGGCCGACGGGCTGGTCGAGATCGAGCTCGTCGATCCCCCCGACGCCGGGCCTGACCAGCGTCGCGAGGACCGCATCCTGACCTTCTCCGAGCGCTTTGCCTGCCCCGTTCACGGTCCCAGCCTGGTCGAGCTCGAGCCACGCATCTTCTCGTTCAATTCTCCGCATGGCGCGTGTCCGCGCTGCACCGGGCTCGGCTCCCAGATGGAGATCGATCCCGACCTGGTCGTTCCGGATCCGACGCTTTCGATCGGTGAGGGAGCAATCGCTCCCTGGGCGGTCAGCGCGTCCAACTACTACGACCAGCTGACCCAGGCGATCGCCGAGCGCTACGACGTGGAGCTCGATACGCCGTGGCAGGACCTGCCCGAGGAGTCGCGGGACTTCTTTTTGTTCGGCACGGGCGGGGAGCGCGTCCAGGTCTCCTACCGCAACCGCTTCGGGCGCCGCCGCTCCTACGCCACCCGCTTTGAGGGGATCGTG
>DASXHG010000199.1:0-2330 GCA_036488625.1 Solirubrobacteraceae bacterium
GCCGCCAGCACCGCCTGCACGGCCGCCTCTGGTCCCCCGGCGTCGAACTCCTCCTCCTCGCGGGTCCAGACCGAGACGAGCTGTTCGGATGGCTCGCGCCCGGGCGCCAGTGCCGACACGAGCACCAGGGCCGACACGCGCTCGGGGGCCACCACCGCCGTGCGCAGCGCCACGCCGGCGCCGAGCGAGTTGCCGACCAGGGCGGCGCGCTCGATGCCGAGCTCATCCAGGGTGGCGACGACCGCGGACCACTTCGCCGTCGCCTTCGCCGGCGCGTCGCCGAACCCGGGGAGATCGACGGCCACGACCCGGTAACCCGCGCCGGCCAGCGGCTCCAGATGCTCGGCCCACATCCGGCGATCGGCGACTCCCGCGTGGATGAGGACGATCGCCTCCCCGCGTCCGCGCTCGTCGTGCGGGAGCGCGACCACGGTCAGGCGACTTCGTAGCGCTCGGCGCGCTGCGCCTCGCGCTCGGACTCGGTCAGCATCCGCACGAACAGCCAGGTCAGGGCGATGCCCATCACGATCGACTGCTCGAGCGCCATCACCAGTCCGGCCAGCGACTGGTCCTCGGACGGCGACAGGCCCCAGTAGTGCGGATGGTGGGCGTAGAAGGGATAGAAGGAGGCGGGCGCAAACGCGATCCCCACTCCGAGCAGTCCGACCAGCAGCTTGGTCGAGACCATGTAGGCGATCGGCCCCATGCCGTCGAGGCGCATGCGGCCGCGGATGGGGGAGAGGATGTGCCACCAGTAGAGGGCTCCGGCGACGCCGAAGCAGACGTGCTCGAAGGCGTGCACGGCCGGGTTGCGCAGCGCCGCGTCGTACATCGAGGGGATGTGCCAGGCCCACATGAAGCCGGCGTAGACCAGGACCGCGAAGGCCGGATGAGCCAGCGGGCCGGCCCGGCGCTCGACGCTGGTCAGGCGCCGCGTGACCGGGCGCAGCAGGACCTTGTTGAGTCCGAGAATGAGCAGGATGGGCACGATGTCCAGCAGCAACACGTGCTGGACCATGTGCATGACCATCAGCTGATCACCGAGCGCGTCGATCGGGGAGACCAGCGCGGCCAGGATCGCGAGCAGGCCGGTGCCGAACAGGAGGGCGTGCCGGATTCCTGGGCGGTGCGGGCTGCTCACCGCCCGGCCGCGACGCCAGGCCATCGCGTAGAGGACCGCGAGCGCGGCCACCACGACGAGCACGCTGGGCTCAAAGGTCCAGCTGATCTGCGGCGAAACGGTCGGAGACAACATTGGACATTCTGCACGCTCGACAAAGTCGCCCGCCGCCAATACTCTCGGCTTTCACATAGAGCACCCACTCCATAGCGGGAGGTCGGTCGATGCGGATCGAGGTCAAGGGCCGCAACCTGTCTGTCTCAGATGACGTTCGCGAGCATGTCGTCAAGCGCTTCGGGAAGGTCGGCAAGCAGGTCTCGGAGCTCGCGGAGCTGGAGATTGAGCTCTCCGTCGAGCGCAACCCCGCCAATCCCGACTGTCAGGTTGCCGAGGCGACGCTGCACCTCAAGGGCGTCACCCTCCGGGCGCACGATGCGTCCCGGGACATGAAGCATTCGATCAACCTGATCGCCGATGAGATCGCGGTCCAGGTCAAACGCCACCGGGTCAAGCGCAGGCGCCGGCGGGTCGCGCGGCGCGCGGTGCCCGACACGGAGCCGTCGCCGTCGTCCTCGGAAGGGGTTTCCCCGGCGGCCTGAGCCCCGGCTGACCCGGGGCCGTAGCGGGCCGCCGACGCGGGTCCGAACGTCCGTGTGCGCGCTCGTCGGCGCCGATCGGGCCGCGCTACCCTAGCTCTATGTCGTTCCTGGACCGCGCGCTCCGCATGGGCGAGGGCAAGAAGTTCAAGACCTACGAACAGCGCGTTTCCCGCATCAACGGCTTTGAGCCCGAGCTCGAGCACTATTCAGACGGCGAGCTCCGTGAAGCGGCTGATGAGCTGCGCGAGCGCGCCCGTGGCGGAGAATCGCTCGACGAGCTGATGTTCGAGTGCTTCGCGCTCGTCCGCGAGGCCGGCAAGCGCTCGATGGGGATGCGCCATTTCGATGTCCAGCTGATCGGTGGGATGGTCCTCCACGACGGCTCGATCGCCGAGATGAAGACCGGCGAGGGCAAGACTCTGACCGCCACCCTGGCCGTGGTTCTGAACTCACTCGGCGGCCGCGGCGTGCACGTGGTCACGGTCAACGACTATCTGGCTCGCCGAGACGCGAACTGGATGAAGCCGATCTACGACCTGCTCGGGGTCTCGGTAGGGGTGCTGCAGAACATGCAGCCCTACGAGGAGAAGCGCGACGCCTACGCCGCCGAC
>DASXHG010000227.1:0-1980 GCA_036488625.1 Solirubrobacteraceae bacterium
GCGGCCTCGTCCTTGCGGCCGGACAGGTAGGCGTCCTGGACCAGGTCCGCCTCCTTCTGGTAGCCGTAGCGGCAGGCGAGGTCGTGATAGAAGTTCTTGCCGCGCGCGCCCATGCCGCCGATGTAGAGCGCCAGCGCCGGGCGCATCAGGTCACGCAGGTGGGCGACGTCATCGCCGATGGCGAGGGGCGCGGCGGCGATCACGTCGAGCGGGCCGAGGGTGGCCGGGTCCCGCTTGGCGGTGCCCTCCGCGAGCGCCGCGTCCCAGGTGAGGCCCGCCTTCTCCGGGAAGAAGAAGATCGGCTGCCAGCCTTCGGCGAGCTCGGCCGCGAGCGCGACGTTCTTCGGGCCAAGCGCGGCGACCACGATCGGGATCCGCTCGCGGAGCGGGTGGTTGATGAGCTTGAGCGGCTTGCCCAGGCCGGTGCCCTGGTCGGGCGGCAGCGGGAGCGTGTAGTGCCTGCCGTGGTACTCGAGGCGGTCGCGGCGCCAGACCATCCGGCAGATCTCGATGATCTCCCGGGTGCGGCCCACCGGGGCGTCGTAGGGCACGCCGTGCCAGCCCTCGATGACCTGAGGGCCGCTGGCCCCGATGCCCATGGTGAACCGCCCGCCGGAGACGAAGTCGAGCCCGGCGGCGGTCATCGCGGTCAGGGCCGGGGTCCGGGAGTACAGCTGGAAGATCCCGGAGGCGATCTCGACGGTGGTCGTCCGCGCCGCGATGAAGCCGAGCTGGCTCACCGCGTCGTAGCTGTACGCCTCGGGGACGAAGACGATCTGCAGGCCCGCCGCCTCGAAGTCGGCGAGCTCATTTACCGTCTCGGTGAACCCGCCCGAGTAGTTGAGCATCATTCCCACGCGCACGTGATGGCCTCCTCGCCGACCGCCGCCCGATCGCTACCGGGACCGGGTGCCAATTTAACCCGGTCGTCGCGCGCTGGCTATCCCCGGGGCCCACCCCAGACATCCTGGCTCGATACCTTTTATTCTGTGGTCTAGACCACTTATCCTGTGGTCTAGACCATTCAGGGCGACCACTGGCGTAACAAGGGGACGGCAAGCTTGTGTACATGGTGAGTACCGCGGACCCGCTGTCCATCACACAAGCCGACCTGCGGATCCGGCAGATCGGGGAGCCGTCGATCCTTTCGCCGATGGCCGGGCTCGTGCAGGGGCGGGTGAGCTCGCCGCACTACGTCCACGAGTCCGACCGCGTGCTGCTCGACGACACGGTCGGGCGGGCGGAGGCGCGGCTCTGCGGCGTCTCCGACCTGCCCTCGCTTGAGCCGGGCGGCCCGCGCGAGTACATCTACTTCGACCCGTCCGCGACCCGGGCGGGGATCGTGACCTGCGGCGGCCTCTGCCCCGGGCTGAACAACGTGATCCGCGGCCTCGTCCTCGAGCTCGCCGACAACTACGGGGTCACGGACGTCCTCGGGTTCCGCGACGGCTTCCGCGGGCTGATCGGGCCGGACGTCACCCCCGTGCGCCTGTCCCGCGAGGTGGTCTTTGACATCCACAACCGGGGCGGGACCTTCCTCGGCACCTCGCGGGGCAACCAGGACCCGGCCCTGATGGTGGAGACCCTGGTCCGGCTGGGGATCTCGGTCCTGTTCGTGATCGGCGGCGACGGCTCGCTGCGGGGCGCGGCGAAGATCGCCTCGACGGCGGAGCGGCTCGGGGTGAAGCTGTCCGTCATCGGGGTGCCGAAGACGATCGACAACGACATCCCGTACCTGGACCAGAGCTTCGGCTTCCAGACCGCGTTCACCCGGGCCACCGACTCGATCAAGTCGGCGCTGACCGAGGCGAGCTCCACCCCGCACGGGGTCGGCCTGGTCAAGGTGATGGGCAGGCATTCCGGCTTCATCGCCTGCTACGCGGCGCTCGCCAGCCACGACGTGGACTTCGTGCTGATCCCCGAGGTGCCGTTCCTGCTCGGACCGTTCCTTGAGCGGCTGCGGGAGCGGGTGCGGCAGCG
>DASXHG010000266.1:0-4231 GCA_036488625.1 Solirubrobacteraceae bacterium
AGCGATCTCCGGATCGAGCTTCAGCAGCGAGCGATCGGACTCGTCGGCCTCGACGACAATCCACTCCCCGCTCCCCCAGCCGGCATTGGCGCCGGTGGCTCGAAGCTCGCCGCCGACCACATAGCTCGGGTCCATGCCGGCCCCCAGGAGCGCCTGCACGGCCATCGCCGCCGTCGTCGTCTTGCCGTGGGTCCCGGTCACGGCCAGGCAGCGGCGCAGCGCGGCGATCTGGGCCAGCAGATCGGCGCGGTGAAGCTCGCGGTCGGCCACGAGGCGTTCGGGGTTCTCGGGCGGGATGGCGGTCGAATAGACGACCTCGGCTCGCGGGGGGACGTTGGCGCGGTCGTGGCCGATGATCGGCTCGATTCCGCGCTCCCGCAGGCGCGTCATGTACGAGGACTCGGCCCGGTCAGATCCCGTCACCTCGGCGCCGAGGGCGTGGGCGATCAGGGCCAGGCCGCTCATGCCTGCGCCTCCGATCCCGACGAAATGGAGCTTGCGCCCCGTGAACTCCAAGTTCGCTCCCTGTTGGGCAGGTTTGACGAGGGGCGAGGCTATACAAACACGCGCCGGCAACACGTCCGACTGCCGGGATTGGCAATATGCGCCGCTGCCGATGTCAACGTTGAAGCGAGCACTCCTCGCTTCGTTGGTGGCGGCGATGGCTCTGGGAGGCGCCATCCCGCTCAGCGGAGCAGTCGCCGCGCGCCCGTCGGCGCCGGCCCGGGCCGCCATGGCCCAACAGTGCGGTGACCCCTTTTCGAGTTACCGCGATCCCGCCAACCCGCTGGCCCTGCGCCGGCCTCCGGGGGCAAATCCCCTGAGCGGGGCGCGCTTCTTCGTCGACGGACCCGCCCACGGCGCCGCCGCCTCGGCGATCGCCGCGATGCTCGGGATCAACCCCCACCGGCTGTCCGACGGCGAGTCCTGGGCGCGGTTTGCCCGCTCGCTTGACCACGGCGCCCTGCACCGGCGCATCGCCGGCCATCGCGGGCTGGCGTTTCGCGTCCACGAACTGGAGAAGATCGCCGCTCAGCCCGAGGTGCAACGGCTGAGCGCCTACTCCTGGGGCGGCGGTCCGGGAGCGATCTTCAAGCAGACCGAGAAGCTCCTGTGCCACAACTTCAACGCCGACCGCGGCACGATTCCGCTGCTCAACACCTACTTCCTGCACCCCGCGGCCGGTACCTGCCCCTCCCCCGCGGCACTGGCTGCCGCCGGGCCCACCTTCCGTCGCCGCGTTGACGAGCTCGCCGACGCCGTGGCCCGCCGCCCGGCCGTGTTCCTGCTCGAGACCGACGGAATCGGCACCACGCGCTGCGTCGCCCGGGCCGGCAGCCTGGGCCTGTGGGAGGCCGATCTGCGCTACGAGGTGGGACGGATCGGCGCGCTGCCCCATTCGGTGGTCTACGTCGAGGGCGGCTACTCAGACTCCAATTCGGTCCGCTACACGGCCCGCGTCCTGAACGCCGTGGGAGTCCGCCGCATTCGCGGCTTCTACACCAACGACACCCACCAGCAGTGGACGATCAACGAGGTCCGCTGGGCCAATCGGATCTCGCGGCTGACCCACGGGGCGCATTTCATCGTCAACACGGCGCAGAACGGGCGCGGCCCGCTGCTCAACCCCCATCCGGTCACGCAGGGGGTCGAGGACCTCTGCAATCCCCCCGGTCGCGGTACGGGCCCGCGTGACACGACGCACACCGGCTTTCGCTACGCCGACGCCTGGATGTGGACCTCGCCTCCCGGCAACAGCAGCGGCTGCGGAGGTGGTCCGTCGGGGGGCACGTTCTGGGCCGCCCGCGCGATCGGGCTCGCCGCACGGGCCAACGGTCGCCTCGGACCCCGGTATCCGAGCCGCCCCTACTAGACGGTTGATCCATCTAGACCATTCGTCCAGGCTCGTCGCACCGGGTTTCAGTCTTACGCGAGTGCGTCCGATCAGGGTGGATGCCCTTTGCCCCGAACCGTCTCCTGCGCGGTCCAATCCGCGCCACGCTGACTCTCTCGCTCCTTCTCTCCGCGGCGATCACGGTGGTTCCGGCCACCTCCAGCGCTCATGCCCCGGTCGCCTACGCGGCCCGTGGCCAACAGTGTTCGATGCCCTACCCGGGCCGCCGGGATCCGTCCAATCCGCTCGACCTCCCCGTGGCTCCGGGGCGCGATCCGCTCAACGGCGCTCACTTCTTCGTTCCCGGGCCCGCCAAGGGCTCGGCGGCGAGCGCGATCGCTCAGCTCGTCGGCCTCAACCCGCTGACCATGCCGGTCAACGAATCCTGGGCGACCTTTGCCCAGGATCTGACCACCGGACCTCTGTCGCGCAAGCTGGCCGCCAATCCCACCCTCGCGCACGATGTGGCCCAGCTGTCCAAGATCGCCTCTCAGCCCGAGGCTCAGCGCCTGAGCAACTATTCCTGGGGCGGCACTCCGGAGGGCATCTTCAAGCAGGCCGAGAAGATCTTCTGCTCGAACATGACCGCCGACCCGGGCTCGGTCCCGATCTTCAACACCTACTTCCTGCATCCCCAGCTCGGCGGCTGCCCGACTCCGGGCCAGGTCCGCGCCTATAACGGCCTGTTCCACGCCCGCGTGAACGCGATGGCCGAGGCCGTCGCCCGCCGGCCGGCAGTACTCCTGCTCGAGCTCGACGCGATCGGCTCCTCGAGCTGCATCACGCGGATGGGCTCGCTGCCGCGATGGGAGGCTGATCTGCGCTACGAGATCAACAAGATGCGGGCTCTCCCCCACACGGTCGTGTACGTGGAGGCCGGCTACTCGGACTCGAACACCGCCCGCTACACGGCCCGCGTCCTGAACGCGATAGGAGTCAACAAGATCCGCGGCTTCTTCACCAACGACACCCACGAGCAGTGGACCATCAACGAGGTCCGTTGGGCCAATCGGATCTCACGGCTGACCCACGGCGCCCACTACATCGTGAACACGGCCGACAATGGCCGGGGCCCGCTGCTGAACCCCCACCCCATCACCCAGGGCGTCGAGGATCTGTGCAATCCGCCCAACCGCGGACTCGGGCCGACCGACACCACGACCACCGGCTTTGGCGCCGCGGACGCGTTCCTGTGGACGCATCCGCCCGGGAACAGCAGCGGCTGTGGTGGCGGACCTCCGGGCGGCGTGTTCTGGGTCGCGCGGGCGGTTCAGGAGGCCGAGAACGCCAACAACCGTCTCGGCCCCGGCTTCCCCAGTCAGCCCTACTGAGCCGCCGCGGGTCCGGCCTACGCGGTCAGCCCTACTGAGCCGCCGCGGCCAATAACTCGCCGGCGATCTCCTGCGCCGCATCCGGGCGGGCCAGCCCGGCCGCGGCCCGTCCCATGGCGTTCAGCGCGGTCGGATCGGCCAGCAGCCGTCCGGTCTCGCTGGCCAGCCGGGCGGCGCTGAGCTCCCCATCCGCGATCACCACCGCGGCCCCGGCGCGCTCGAAGAAGCGGGCGTTCTCGGTCTGGTGGTCGGCGGTGGCGTGCGGATACGGGATCAGGATCATCGGCCGGCCGTGGGCGGCGACCTCGAACACCGAGCCGCCCGAGCGGGCAATGACGAGATCACTGGCGGCAATCGCCTCCGAGAAGTCAGAGATGTAACCGCGCAGGTCGTAGCCCGGCCCCGGAGCCTCCAGCGTGGGCAGATCCCGCACGCCGGCGGCGTGCAGCACGCGGAAGCCCGCGCCGGAAAACGCGGCCACGGCGGCCTGGTTGATCGAGCGAGCCCCTTGGCTACCGCCGAATACGAGCACGCACGATTCTTCGGGCTCGATCCCGAACCGCGAGCGCGCCGCCTCGCGATCAACCGACGGCGCGGGCACCGGCCGCCCCGTCACCCGGTAGCGCGAACCGCCTCGACCGTCGAGCGGGAAGGCCAGGCAGACGCGCTTGGCCCAGGGCGCGAGCAGCCGGTTGGTCAGGCCCAGGTGGCTGTCGGCCTCCATCAGCACCATCGGCACGCGGCGCATCACCGCGGCCAGCCCCACGGGACCGGCGACGTAGCCTCCGGCGCCCAGAACGGCCGCCGGTCGCAGCTCAGCCATCAGCCGGCGGGCGTGGCCGACGGCCCGGGCATCGATCGCCGCCGCGCGGACCGCGCCGGCCGCCGACTTGCGCGGCAACGGGACGACGCGGAGCGGGCGCAACTCGTACCCCGCCTCGGGGACCAGGGTTCGCTCGGCCCGCTCGCCGCCCGCGAACACGACCTCGGCCCCCTGGGCGCGGAG
>DASXHG010000216.1:0-4682 GCA_036488625.1 Solirubrobacteraceae bacterium
CGACGAGAAGGCCACGGCGATGAAGGCCAGCAGACACAGCACGCCAAACAGGTGCGCGAGCGGGGCGTCGGCCGCGTTCAGGAGCCCGACGCCGGCCAGCAGGAGCGCCCCGGCCACACGGGCCAGCGTGCCTGGCGACGCCCACGTCCGCGCGCGACCGGTGGTGGCCTGCGCCGCTTCGGGCGAGGCGGCGGGCTCGGACAGACGGCCGCCCAGGAACAGCCGGAAGAGCAGGGCCAGCGACGGAAACAGGATCAGCGCCCCGGCGAGGACCGCGACCGTCACGGCAACCAGCACGTCGTGGGGGGCCGCGGCCTGCGCGACGGTGAGGCCGGGAAGGATCACGGGCGACTGGGCGATCGCCCAGGCCGCGATCACCGCCGCCACGGCCAGAGCGGCCGTGTAGCGGCAGGCCTCGTAGCGGCGGGCGGCGAGCAGGGCGAGTGTGGCCAGGCCGCTGAGCGCGGAGATGACGGCCACGACCAGCGGTGCTCCCGACGTGAGCTCGGAATACAGCCGATGGACATCGGCGTGGAGCACGACCAGCCCGGCGACGGCCACGGCCCCAGCGACCAGTCCCGCGACGAGCCCCCGCAGGCGCATCTCCTGCTCGAGCTCCGGTTGGTCGTGACGGGCGGCGTCGGCGGCCAGGAACACCGCCGCCATGTACGCCGAGACGCTGACCGCGAGGACCCCGATGACCAGGGGAACGGGGCTGAGCCAACTGGAGATCTGGTCGCCCGCGGCGTTGCCGACCGGGACCCGCCCGGCGGCGATCGCCCCGGCGACCAGGCCGAGACTGAAGGGCGTCAGGATCGAGGACACGCCGCTGGCGGTCTCGAGTGCCGCCCGCTCACGCGGGCCCGAGGCGCCCATGCGCAGGGCGTAGGCGGTTCCCCGGATGATGATCCCGATGGCGGCGACGAACAGCGGCAGCGCCAGCGTGGAGGCGATCGACCCGAAGGCGACCGGGTACGCGGTCCACATCACGGTGAGGACGAAGATCAGCCACACGTGATTGGCCTCCCAGACAGGGCCCATCGAGTGGTGCGCGTGTTCGCGCAGGCGCTCGGCCCGCTCGCCGCGGCCGGCGGCCAGCTGCCAGAAACCGGCTCCGAAGTCGGCGCCGCCGAGCACCACGTACAGGACCAGCCCGATGAGGATGAAGATCAGCGGCAGGGCGTAGAGGTGCATCTAGACCGCCGCCTCCTCGCGTTGGGGCAACGGCGCGCGGCTGAGCCGGCGCAGGATCCAGGCCACGGCGCCAGCCAGGCTCAGATAGACGATGACCAGGGTCGCGTAGCCGACCGGGATTCCCTTGGCCGCGGTGACCGCCTGGGAGGTCAGCATCACGTGGTAGACGACCCACGGCTGGCGCCCGACCTCGGTGGTCACCCAGCCGGCGATCAGGGCGACGACCGACAGAGGGCCGGCCAGGACCACCGCGCGATGAAACCACAGCGAGTTCGGCGGCCGCCCGCGGCGCCAGCGCGTGAACAAGAAGAACACGCCGAGCAGGGCAAGCAGGGTGCCGATGCCGACCATCGTCTGGAAGGAAAGGCGAACCACGTTGATGGGCGGCTGCCGGTTGGCGGGCACCGTGTCGAGCCCCTTGACGACCGCGTTGGGATTGTGGAAGGCCAGCAGCGAGAGCAGCTTGGGGATCGCGATGCCGTACTTGACCTGGCCGTTGGTGTACCAGCCCAGGAGGTGCTCGGACGCCCCGCGAGTGGTGTGGGCGAGGCCTTCGATCGCCGCCAGCTTCACCGGCTGGGTGGTGGCAACATCGCGCCCGGCCCAGTCGCCGACCAGAACCTGAACCGGGGCGGCCAGAGCGGCCACCGTGAGCGGGATGATCAGCGCCGTGCGCTCGTAGCGGCCCCAGCGGCCGCGCAGCCGCCCGAAGGCGTAGCAGGCGGAGATCAGAAAACCGGTCACGATGTAACCCGCGACGTACATGTGGATCAGCTCGTGCCACAGGTAGGAGTTGCCCAGCAGCGCCGCCCACGGATGGATGTCGACGGCGCGTCCGTTGACGAGGCGAAAGCCGCTCGGGTGGTTCATCCAGGCGTTGACCGAGATCACCATCAGCGAGCCGGTGAAGCCGGCCAGGGCGACGGGCAGGCCCGACAGGAAATGCAGGCGGGGGGAGAGCCGGCTCCAGCCGTATAGGTAGATGCCGAGGAAGATCGCCTCGGTGAAGAACGAGAAGCCCTCGATCGCGAAGCCGAGCCCGAACACGCTGCCGAAGGTGGCCGTGAAGTTGGGCCACAGCAGTCCCATCTCGAAGCTGAGGATGGTGCCGCTGACGACGCCGACCCCGAACAGGGCCAGCATCACCCGCGACCAGCGGCGGGCGAGCGTCAGGTAGAGCTGGTCACCGGTGCGCAGGTAGCGGGCCTCCACGAACAGGATGAGCATCGGGAAGGCGATCCCGAAGCAGACCAGCGGGATGTGGACGGCGAACGACAGCGCCTGCATCTGGCGCGCCTGGAGCAGATAGGCCTGGTGGGCCGGCGCGAGAATCGTCCCTATGGCCTCAGGCACGGGCACTGTCCCCTTTCAGTCGTTCGGTTCCGGTTTATCAGCTAGGCCAAGACCCGGTCTTATGGTGTCCTTACGCTGAAGCAGCGATGCTGCAAGGGTGCGCGTGCTCGTAGCTGAAGACGAAAGCCGCCTCGCCGATGCCATCGCTCGTGGTCTGCGGCGGCAGGGGATGGCCGTCGATCTGGCGCCGGACGGCGATCAGGCGCTGAGCAAGGCCCGCGTGGTCCGCTACGACGTGCTGGTGCTCGACCGCGACCTGCCCGGGATCCATGGCGACGACGTCTGCCGCACCGTCCGCGGCGAGCGCCCGGAGACGGGAATCCTGATGCTGACCGCGGCCGGCGCCCTGGAGGACGTCGTCGATGGCCTGTCGCTGGGAGCCGACGATTACCTCCCCAAGCCGTTTCGGTTCGCCGAGCTCGTGGCCCGTATCCAAGCGCTGGCCCGGCGGGCTGCCCCGAGTCGACCCCCGGTGCTCCGCCGCTCCGGGCTCGAGCTCGATCCCGCCCGGCGGCGGCTGACGCGCGATGACCGGGAGGTCGAACTGGCGCGCAAGGAATTCGCGGTGCTCGAGGCGCTGATGGCCGCCGACGGGGCGACGGTCTCCGCCGAGGAGCTGCTCGAGCGGGTGTGGGACGAGCACACCGACCCGTTCACTAACGTTGTCCGCATGACGATCATGACGCTGCGCCGGAAGCTCGGCGATCCGCCGGTCGTCGAGACTGTGATCGGAGTGGGCTACCGGATGGCCTGATGGGCGCCGCGCAAGACTCGCCCGTGGCGCGCCGCCGGGCGTGGCCGGCGCCCACCGTTCGTCTGCGCCTGGCGCTGCTTTACGGCGCCGTGTTCCTGGTCACGGGGGCGGTGCTGTTGACGATCGGCTACGTGCTGGTGCGCAATGGCCTGCGCGATCACCATTCCCTGACCGCGACCCTGCGCCGCCTCGGCAAGCCGGTCTCTTCCGATCGACTGCTGAGCCGCGCGCTCGGGGCCGCGCCCGGGTCGCCCGAGGTCAAGCTCGCGCGCGCGATTCAGCACCAGCTGGTCAGCGATGCCCTGAACCAGCTCCTGCTCGAGTACCTGGCCGCGCTGCTGGCCATGACGGTGGTCTCGATCGCGACCGGCTACCTGCTGGCCGGCCGCGCCCTGCGACCGCTGCGTTCGATCACCGCCGCCGCCCAGCGCGTCTCGGGCGAGAACCTCGGCGAGCGGATCGCGCTGTCCGGCCCGGCCGATGAGCTGCGCGAGCTCGCCGACACCTTCGACGGGATGTTGGCTCGCCTGGACGCGGCCTTCGCCAGTCAGCGGCGCTTCGTCGCCAACGCCTCACACGAGCTGCGAACGCCGCTGGCCGTGATGCGGACCGAGATCGACGTGACGCTGGCCGATCCGCAGGCCTCGGCCGCCGAGCTGCGCGTGATGGGGGAGGCCGTGCGCGACATGGTCGACCGCAACGAGCGCCTGATCGCCGGGCTGCTGGTGCTGGCGCGCAGCGACGCCGCGGCCGGTCCTGGAGAGTCGGTTGATCTGGCCTCCCTGGCCGGCGACTGCATCACCGACCTGAGCGCTCGCGCCCACGACGCCGGCGTCGAGGTGCACGACGACCTCGAGCCGGCCTGGACGCGCGGTGAGCCAGCCCTGCTCGAGCGGCTGGTGGCCAACCTGCTCGACAACGGGATCCACCACAACGTTGCCGGCGGTCACCTCGAGGTCAGAACGCGGATGGCCGAGGGCCGGGCCGAGCTGAGCGTGCGCAACGGCGGCGAGCGCATCGACCCCGAGGTGGCCGGCGAGCTCGTGCAGCCGTTCCGGCGCCTGCGCCGGTCGGAGGGCGGCTTCGGACTGGGGCTTTCGATCGTCCGCTCGGTGGCCGAGGCCTACGGCGGCAGGATGACCGTGACTGCGCCCCCGGACGGCGGACTGGAGGTCCGGGTGTGGCTACCAGGGGCGGCACTTGTGCCGTCCGCGCCCCGGCTACCTGAAGTATCAGTTAAAACTGAGGGTTCTCTTACGCAAAGCTGACGGGGCCAGCCTTACCCTCGGCCTCATGTCAGGCTGGCGTCGCCGAAACGGAGGAGTCGGGAGGTCGATGTGGGGCATCCCCGCGCTCTGCAGCGATCACCGTCACCTTGTGG
>DASXHG010000332.1:0-3488 GCA_036488625.1 Solirubrobacteraceae bacterium
ACCTGGTCACCGGTCACCTGCACGGTGACCATGCCCCCACCGGCGGTGGCCTCGACCATCTCATCCTTGAGCGACTCCTGGGCCTTCATCATGTCCTCTTGCATCTTCTGGGCCTGCTTGAGCAGCTGCTGCATGTTGGGCTGGGGCATGCCTAAGCCTCTTCCTGATCGGGATCGTCGTCCAGCACTTCTTCGGCGTCGAACTCCTCCATAAAGCGTTGCACCAGCTCCTCACCGGTGAGCTCGGCACCGTTCTCGACCGTGACCGGGGCATCGTCGCGGAGCTCGTAGCGAAGGGTGAGTCGCGCGCCCGTGACCGAGCGCACGGCGTCGGCGGCCGCGCGCCGGTAATCGTCCTGTTCGGCCTTGCGCTTGAAGAACGCCGCCCCGGCCGGGAAGGCGAGAGTCAGCGCCTGATCGTTGAGGGTCACCGGCCGGGCCGTTTCCAGCGTCGCGGCCAGCATCGCGTTCTCCTGACGGACGAATTCGACCACGGCCGGCCAGGATGAGACGAGCGTGCCGAGCTCGGTTTCTCCGGGCGCGGCGGCTTTGGGTTCGACGGGCGCCGGAATCACGGTCGCCGGGATGGGCCGTGGCGAAGCCGGCTCGGGGTTAGGAGTCGCGGACTGCGCGCGAGCGGCCTCGGTGGTCGCGGATTGCGCGCGAGCGGCCTCGGTGGCCGGGGGCTGAGCGCGAGCGGCTTCGGTCGCCGGGGTGGTGCGGGTCACCACGGGCTCGGGACGTTCGCCCCGGGTCGCCGGCCCGCCGGCCCGGAGTGCGTTCTCGAGCCGCTCGATCCGGGCCAGCAGCGCGGCGGTCGATGGGTCGACCTCGGGCGAGGCGGCCTTGATCAAGACCAGCTCGAGCTGGATCCGGGATTGGGCGCCGTTGGCGGTCGCTTCCAGCGCGCCGGCGACGAGGTCGAGCAGCCGCACGACCTCACTCGCGGGCAGAGCTTGGGCCTGGGTCAGCAGGCGAGCATCACGCTCGGGCGTGATGCGGAGCTCGTCGGGCACTTCCTCGAGGATCTGGACGGCCATCAGCTCGCGGCCATGGACCTCGAGATCTCGCAGGATCTGGCCCGGGTCGCGCCCGCTGCCGGTGAGGCGAGCGGCGGTGCGGAGCGCCTGCGCGGGATCCCCGGCCTGAATCGCATCGACGGCCTCGAACAGCTGCTCGGCATCGGCGACTCCAAGCACGGCCAGGACATCGGCGGCCTTGATCTGCTCGTCACCGGCGTAGGTGACAAGCTGCTCGAGGGTGCCCAGCGCGTCGCGGAAGCTGCCCGTGGCGTGACGCGCGATGAGCGCCACCGCGCCGGGCTCGATATCGATTTGCTCGCTGGCCGCCACCCGGCCCAGCACCTGCGCGACCTGCTCGACCGTCGGGCGGCCGAAATCGAAGCGATGGCAGCGGTCGACCACGGTCGGCAGCACCTTCTGGGCCTCGGTCGTGGCGAGAACGAAGATCGTGCGTGGGGGCGGCTCCTCGAGGGTCTTGAGAAAGGCGTTCCAGGCCTGCGAGGAGAGCATGTGGGCCTCGTCCAGGATGTAGACCTTGTGGCGGCCCGAGACCGGCGAATAGGTCACCTTCTCCCGGAGGTCACGGATGTCGTCGACTGAGTTGTTCGAGGCCGCGTCCATCTCGATCACGTCCAGCGAGGTCGCGTTGGCGATCGAGACGCAGGAATCGCAGACCCCGCACGGCTCCACGGTCGGTCCCTGCTCGCAGTTCAGGCAGGCGGCGAGGATCTTGGCCGTGCTCGTCTTGCCCGTCCCCCGCGAGCCCACAAACAGGTAGGCGTGATGGACCTTGTCCTGGCGAACGGCGTTGGACAAGGTCCGCACGATCTGCTCCTGACCGACGACATCGGCGAAGCTGCGCGGGCGGTGGCGGCGGTAGAGCGAGGGACCGGCGGACACAGCCTCCGAGTCTAGAGTGGGCCGCGTCGGAAGAACTCGGCCGCAGCGGCGCTTGGATTGCCGGCGCTACGATCAACGGCGACCGTGCTAGGCGGGGACGTAGCGGCGCCCTGAATCCGCAATCCGCTTTAGCGGGGCTGAATTCCCTCCCGAGGGGTGCAGGTCCATGGCCAGCGTTCCGTTCGCGGTGTCGATGGTCCGGTCCCATTGCGATGACGGCCCGTGAACCAGGTCAGGTCCGGAAGGAAGCAGCCTTAAGCGGTAACCGCCAGGCGCGATGGGAGTGCCGGCCCGGAGCCAAAAATGTGAATCGCGGCCCTGGAAACCGATCTCGACGGAGGGTGCACGGTCACTTTGCCCACTCGTAGGCCGTCTCGTCTGAGCGGGAGTGCGCGCCTCCACGGCCGGTATCGTCACCCGGCATGTCTATAGGCGTGATTGGGATGGGTTACGTGGGGCTGCCGTTGGCGGTGGCCTTCGCTGAGGCGGACGAGTATGTGATCGCCGTCGACATCGACCCGGCCAAGGTCGACGCCGTCGCCGCCGGCCAGTCCTACATCGAGGACATCGACTCGGCGCGGCTGCAGGCGGTCGCCGGTCGAATCGAGGCCACCATGGACCTGGGCGCGGTGTCGGCCTGCGAGGCGGTTCTCGTATGCGTGCCCACCCCGCTCACCGCGAACCGAGAGCCGGACCTGGTGCCCCTGCTCGAGTCCAGCCGGGCGCTGGGAGAGGTCGTCCAGTCCGGGCAGCTGATCGTGCTCGAGTCGACCACCTACCCGGGGACCACTCGCGAACAGCTCGTGCCGCTGCTCGAGCAGCGCGGCCTGAAGGTCGGCGAGAACCTCAACGTAGCCTTCTCCCCTGAGCGCGTTGATCCGGGCCGGACGGACTACACGATGCGCAACACCCCCAAACTGGTCGGCGGGATTACGCCCGAGTGCACCGAGCGCGCCGCCGAGCTCTACAGCCGGGTGTGCGACGAGGTCGTTCGTGTCTCGACGCCCGAGGTGGCCGAGATGGCCAAGCTGCTGGAGAACATCTTCCGCTCGGTCAACATCGCCCTGGTCAACGAGCTGGCGATCCTGGCCGAACGGATGAAGATCGACATCTGGGAGGTGATCGACGCCGCCGCCACCAAGCCGTACGGCTTCATGCGGTTCGAGCCCGGGCCCGGGATGGGCGGTCACTGCTTGCCGGTGGACCCGTTCTACCTCACCTGGCGCGCCCGCGAGTTCCACATGTCGACCGAGTTCATCGAGCTCGCGGGCAAGATCAATCAGCAGATGCCCTACCACTGCGTCGAGCGGATCGAAGGGGCGCTGAACGGGCAGGCAAAGCCTGTCCGTGGCTCGAAGGTCGCGATCCTCGGCGTCAGCTACAAGGGTGGCGTCGGCGACATGCGCGAGTCGCCCGCGCTGCGGATCATCGAGGTGCTCGATCAGCGCGGCGCATTGATCGAGTACCACGACGCGTTTGTCCCCTCGCTGCCCGAGCACGGGTTTGAGAGCGCGCCGCTCGAGCAGTTGCTGGACGCCGACGCGCTCGTGCTCGTGACGGCGCATCC
>DASXHG010000346.1:0-12895 GCA_036488625.1 Solirubrobacteraceae bacterium
GCGGATTGCTCGCCTTCGGCGAGTCACTTGGCGCCAACCCGGCGGCGATCGCCGTCCACCTGGTCGCGATCACCGTGGTCCTGGGCTGCGTGCCCAAGCTCGCCGCCGCTCAGGCCGAGATGGCGCAGAGCCCGCTCGCGCACGGCCGCGCCCAGGCCCCCTCCGCTCCGGCGGCCGAATACTAAAACCGCCGCGGGAGCGCGCAGCCGATCGCGAACGCGAGCGCCTCGAGCCACGGGCCCAGGCCCGGCTCGCGGCTGACCAGCACGTCACGGAAGCGGAGGTTGCGGGCCAGCGCGTCGGCTGCCTGAGAGGCAATCAGGAGCAAAATCACCGCGACGATCCCGCCGACCAGCGCGCGCCGCCCGGGGGACCAGCGGATCAGAGACAGCCCCACCACGGCCCCGGGCAGCAACCAGGCCACGAGCAGGGCCAGCAGCGGCTGACCGTCGGCGCTGGCCAGCTGCAGGAGCGGCAGCGCGTCCCCGATCCGGGGACCAGCGTCCAACGCGCCCCAAACGTGAAATAAATACAGCCAGCCATATCCCCCCAGCACACCGAGCGTCACCGCCATCAGGACCCCGGCCGCGGCGGCCAGCGCCGCCAAGACGCCCACGGAGAACCGCTCCGAGGACAGGACTCCCGTGTTAGTCATGGAAGGACTCTCGGTAGGACACGCCGGCGACTGTACGCCGACCATGTTTGCCCCCGATAAGCCATCGTCTGTTCCCCGTTACGCCCAGTCGCCGTTCTCGTCACAGCCGCCGCCATGGAGGTGCGCGGGTGAGGCGGCGTCGCCTGATCGCCACGCTGATCTTCATCGTCGTCGCCGTGGCGGCGTTCGCCAGCGGGGCGGCCGTGGTCGTGGCCAGCCGGATCCGCCAGCGACCCGCCGGCCCCGCTTTCACCAGCGCCCCGGCCTTGAGCCAGTCGATCACCTGCCGCTCGCCGGCCCTCAACGGCGACCTGCCGGCGATGGTCTACCTGCCCGCCGGTTATCGCGGTGGCACCTTGCGTTACCCCGTCGTGTACTTCCTACATGGCCTGCCGGCCACCCCCAGCTCCTACCAGGACAACAGCTTCGTGGCCCAGGCGCTTCCCCACGGCCGCCGTGGAGCAATCGTCGTAGCTCCCCAGGGTGCTCGCGCCGACGGCAGTGATCGCGAATATCTGGACTGGGATGCCAATGAGGACTGGCCCCAGGCCCTGACCCACGATCTCGTCGGTTGCGTCGATCACCGCTACCGGACGATTGCGCACCGCAACGGGCGCGCCCTGATCGGCCTCTCGGCCGGCGGCTACGGAGCCTTCAACGTCGGCCTGCGGGCGCTGAACCGGTTCGGCGCCGTCGAATCCTGGAGTGGCTACTTCGCGGCCACCGATCCGGCCGGCGACCGCGTGCTCGACCTCGGCTCCGCGCAGGCCAATCGAGCCGCGAGGGTGCCGTCCGGCCCCGGGCTCGCCTCCGCGCTGAACAGCTATCCGTCGCTGCTGGCCTTCTATGTCGGCGACCAGGATTCCCGCTTTCTGACCATGAACCGCCAATATGACGCGGCCCTGACCGCCAACCGGGTCAGTCATATCTTCAGGGTCTACTCCGGCGGCCATACCGTCACGCTCTGGCAGGGGCAGGCCAGTCGCTGGCTGGGGATGGCGCTGCGGGCCCTGGCCGCCGAGCGAGCGGGCAGATCACTGGCTCACATCACCACGCGATAATCGCCGGGCGATGTTCGCCGCCGAATACGAGATTCCGCCGGGCTGCTGCGATGAGCTGTTCGGGACTGACGGGCAGCCCCTCGCCCACGCCGCGCCGCTGCTCAGCGCGCTGGAGCGGCTCGGCCCCGAGGCTCTGGGCGCGGCCGGAAAGCGCCGGGACGCGATCTTCATGCAGCAGGGCATCACCTTCGAGGTCGCCGGGAGCGACGGTGAGCGCCGCGACCGCGCCTGGCCCCTGGATCTAGTCCCCCGGGTGCTGACCGCTCGCGAGTGGACGACCATCAAGCGCGGGCTGGCCCAGCGGATCCGGGCCCTGAACGCGTTCGTGGACGACGTCTACCACGCGCACGAGATCGTCCGGGCCGGGATCGTTCCCTGGTCGCTGATCGTCAGCCGGCCCAGCTTCGCCCGCCCCGTCCACGGCGTCCGCGCGCCGGGCGGCGTCTACTGCCACGTCAGCGGCTGTGATCTTGTCCGCGACGGAGACGGAACCTGGCGCGTGCTCGAGGACAACGTCCGCACCCCGTCGGGCATCTCGTACGTGCTCGAGAACCGGGTGGCCATGACGCGGCTGATGCCCGAGCTGTTCGCCGGCCATCGCGTGCGCGCCGTCGATCATTACCCCGGGCTGCTGCTCGACGCGCTGCGTGCCGTCGCCCCCGCCGCCGAGGGCCATCCGACGGTCGTGCTGTGGACTCCCGGGGCGCTCAACTCGGCCTACTTCGAGCACGCCTTCCTGGCCCGGCAGATGGGAATCGAGCTCGTCGAGCCAGGGGACCTGGTGGTCCGCGATGCGGTCTGTTACATGCGGACCACGGCCGGCCTGCAGCGGGTCCACACGATCTACCGGCGCTTGGATGACGACTTCATCGATCCGCTCGAGTTCCGTCCCGATTCGATGCTCGGCGTCCCGGGGCTGGTCCGCGCCTACCGAGCGGGAACGGTGGCGATCGCCAACGCGATCGGGACCGGTGTCGCCGACGACAAGGCGATCTACTACTACGTGCCTGAGATCATCCGCTTCTACCTCGACGAGGAGCCGATCCTCGAGAACGTCCCCACCTATCTCCTCACCGATCCCAAGACCCGGGAGATGGTCCTCGGCCGCCTTCACGAAGTCGTCGTCAAGCCGACATCGGAGTCGGGCGGCAAGGGGGTGTTCATCGGTCCGCAGGCCAGCGCCGCGCAGCGTGAGGAACAGGCCGACATGATCAAGTCTGAGCCGTGGCGGTTCATCGCCCAGGAGCTCGTGCACCTCTCGACCGCACCGACCGAGTGCGGGGGCGGCCGCCTGGCCCCGCGTCACGTGGACCTGCGTCCGTTCGCGGTGTTTGGAGACGAGATCCGGATCGTCCCCGGCGGCCTGACCCGGGTCGCGCTGGGCGAGGGCTCGATGATCGTCAACTCCTCCCAGGGCGGGGGCTCCAAGGACACCTGGGTGCTTGACGACGACAGCCAGACCGACCTCGCCCCCGGAACCCTGCCCGCGCACCGCCCGCCGCGTCTGCCCGACGTGCGCTACGGCGGCTGGCACAACCAGAGCCAGCAACAGCAGCAGCAGCGGTGTTAGCCCGGATCGCGCAGGAGCTGTTCTGGCTCGGCCGCGACATCACCCGGGCTGAGCACACCGCGCGCATCCTTGACGGCGCCTTTCACGCCGACGTGGCCGGCGTCCCCGGAGAGCGAGGCATCGCCTTGAGCTGGGAGGGGGTGCTGGCCACGATCGGCGCCAAACCGCTGGCGCCGGGCGAGGACGACGCCCCCGTCTCGCCTGAGGCGGCGGCCGTGCTCGAGGAGGCGGCAGCCGACGTCCCCGAATCGGCGCAGGTGTTCGGCCGCGGGGAGGTCGCGCGGCTGCTGACCCTGGACACCGAGAGCCCGGCCTCGGTCGTCTCCTGCGTGGCCCGCGCGCGCGAGCGCGGGCGGACGATGCGCGACGTCATCTCCACCGAGATGTGGGAGGCGCTGAACTCGTTCTACCTGCTGCTCGGGCGCTACGACCTCCACGCCGCGCTGCGCACCGGGCCCTACTCCGTCTACCAGGAGGTCAAGGAGCGGTGTGCCTTGTTCTGGGGCCTGGTCGACCGGACCATGCTCCGCGACGAGGGACGGGCCTTTCTGGAGGCCGGGGGCCGGATCGAAGAGGCCGACATGGTCATGCGGATGCTCCGGGTCGCGATCCCGACCGGTTCGCTGGAAGAGGGCCATGAGACCGAGGCCCTGGCCTTGCTGCACGCCGTCGGCGGCTTTCAGGCCTACCGGCGTGCGGTCCGGGTGGCTCCGACCGTCGCCCCGGTAGCCCAGTTTCTGCTCTTTGACTCCGCCTACCCGGGTTCGGTCGCCTCCTCGGTCGATGCGCTGGCCGCGGCCCTATCGGCCGCCGACGCCCAGCCCCGCTCGTCGCCGCCGGTTCTGCGCCTGGGGCGTCTGATTGCCGATCTCGAGCTCCAGCGCCGCGCTCCGGAGGCGGGCGGCGCGCTCGAGCGGATCCTCGAGCGCGTCCAGGACGAACTCGAGCTCGTCGATCGCGACATCGACGCCCGCTATTTTGCCATCGCCGCGCTGGCCGCCGTGCACCTCTGACCCCCGCCCGACGATGAACTTCGCCATTCGCTACGTGACCGAGTACGACTACGACGGGGACGTCGTGGACAACCTCAACGCGCTGCGCGTCAAGCCGCATGCAAACGGCCGCCAGCGCTGTGACGAGTTCAGCGTGCGCCTCACGCCCGAGGTCCGCCTGCACCGCCACACCGACTACTTCGGGACCGAGGTGGTCGAATTCGAGGTCTCGCGGCCTCATCGCCATCTGACCATCGACGTCCGCGCCCGGGCCAGCACGAAGGCCTCGACCGAGCCGCCGCAGGCCACCTGGGAGGCGCTGCGCGACCCGAGCTACCGCGAGGCGGGCGGGGAATTCCTGCTCCAGACCGATGACGCGCCCGGCCACCCGGCGCTTGGCGAGCTGCTGGCCACGACCGGTGCCGCGTCCACCCCGCTGGCCACCGTGCTCCTCGTCTCCCAGCTGATCGCCGATCGCTTTGAGTACCGCCGCGGAGCCACCTACGTCGACTCGCGACTGGCCGATCTGCTCGAGGCCGGCGCCGGCGTGTGCCAGGACTTCGTCCACCTCGGGTTGTGCCTGCTGCGCCACCACGGGATCGCCGCCCGCTACGTATCGGGGTACCTGTTCGCGGCGAGCGGCGATCACCACGAGTCGATCGAGGTCGACACGCACGCGTGGCTCGAGGCCCTGCTTCCGGTCGGCGGTGGGGAATCCGAAGGCGATCCGGTGTGGGTCGGCGCCGACCCCACCAACCGCGTTCTGGCCGGCGAAACCCACGTCAAGATCGGCCACGGCCGGCACTACTCCGATGTGCCGCCGATCAAGGGCGTCTACCGCGGTGGGGCCAGCGCGCAGCTCGAGGCCAGGGTCACCATGACCCGGCTGGAGCGCACCGACCCGGCGTCGATCGCGCGCTCCTGAGCGCGATCGTCACTCGCTCCAGAAGTCCTGGATCATCTCGGCGTCGCCCCCCTCGGGACGGTCGTTGCCGATGGCGATGTAGGCCAGTCCGTCGTCCCCGCTCTCAAACGCCCGCACGACCTGCGGGGCGACCCGGATCAGGTCCCACGGCTTCACATCGACGATCTCGTCGTCAAGGCGCAGGCGGCCCGATCCCTCCAGGACCAGATAGGCCTCCTCCTGCTCCTCGTGCCGGTGGCCGAAGGGCTGCCGGACGCCGGCGTCGATCCGGAAGAAGCTGACGCCGAGGTGGTCGGACTCGATCGTCTTGCGGGCGAACCGAGCCTCCATTCCGGGCATCCGCCCGGCAGCCATGTTCTCGACGTCCATCATGTTCGTATGCGTGTAGTTGGACATGTGAACAAGTCTATTTTTGGTCTGTCCCTCGCGCTACCCCGGTGGTAGGTTCGGCGCATGGGAGAAAGAACGGAGTACACACCGGGCACGTTCAGCTGGGCCGACCTTTCGACGACGGACCAGGACGCTGCCAAGAGTTTCTACGCCGGCCTGTTCGGCTGGGAGTACGAGGACAATCCGGTCGGCGACGGCGTCGTCTACTCGATCGCGCAGGTGGGCGGCCGGAATGTGGCCGCGATCTCGCCCCAACCCGAGATGCAGCGCGACGCCGGGGCCCCGCCCCTCTGGAACTCCTACATCACCGTCGAGGATGCCGACGCCACCCTGGCCCGGGCCCGGGAGCTCGGCGCCACCGTGCACGCGGACGCCTTTGATGTGATGGACGCGGGCCGCATGGGGGTGATCCAGGACCCGCACGGCGCTTTCGTCATGGTCTGGCAGGCGAAGGAGAACCCGGGCGCCGGCCTGGTCAACGCACCTGGCGCGCTGTCATGGAACGAGCTCAGCTCGCCCGACCCCGACGCCTCGGCGAGCTTCTACGGCGATCTGTTCGGCTGGACGACGACGCCGATGGAGGGATCGCCGACGCCGTACCTGGTCATTCAGACCGCCGCCGGGCGCTCCAACGGCGGGATTCAGACGCCGATGGCCGCCGACACGCCACCGTTCTGGCTCGTCTATTTCGCCACCGACGATCTCGACGGCGCGTTGGCCAAGGTCGGGGAGCAGGGCGGAAACGTGCTCTTGCCGGCCACCGACATCGGCATCGCCAAGATCGCCGTCGCCCAGGATCCGCAGGGCGCGGTGTTCGCCCTGTACTCGGGACAACTCGAGGACTGACCCGACGTTGTCAGGTGCCGCGTGATCGGGCGCGGCACCGTCATACTGACGCCGTGCGACGAGGCTGGCTGCTCATCCTCCTCTGCGCGGTAGTCGCGGGCTGCGGCACCCGCGGGCCCGGCCAGGCATCGCCGGCGGCTTCGGGAGCGACTCGATCGGCGCCAAGCGGGTCGACCGCCGCCGCTGTCCCCCGTGCCCATCCGCAGGCCATCGAGCCCGTGGCCGGCGATGCTGCGGCGGCCGCGCAGCCGTCCTCAGATCAGGCCGGAGTCAGCGTCGGTCCGCCGAGCCCGTCGCTGCCCGAGCCGGTCACCGAGGCCCAGGTTCGCCAGGAGCTCGCCCAGAGCGGCATGTCGGCCAGCGCCAGCCAGGCGACCCTGACCGCGGGTGGCCTGGCCGTGCCGCCGATCGGCGCCCCCGCCGCCGTCCAGGCCGTGATCGCGGCCGGCAACCAGATCGCCCGGCTTCCCTACCACTGGGGCGGAGGTCACATGACCTACGAGGACACCGGCTACGACTGCTCGGGGTCGATCAGCTACGTGTTCGCCGCCGCCCATCTGCTGAGCTCGACCGTCACCTCCGGCGAGCTGATGAATTACGGTCGGCCGGGGCCCGGGAAGTGGATCACCGTCTTCGCCAACGCCGGGCACACGTTCATGATCGTCGCCGGGCTGCGCTTCGACACCGTCGCCCTGGCCGAGACCGGCTCGCGGTGGTCAAACCGCCGCCCCGATGAGAATCTGAGCGCGTTCGCGGTTCGCCATCCGGCCGGGCTTTAGCCCCCGGCCCCGGCCGACCTTCACGCGGAGCTCTGGCCCCCGGCCCCGGCCCGACCTTCAGGCCGCGGCGGCAAGCTGGTCGTCGAACTCCAGCAGCAGCTCGGTGAACCGTTCCACGGCCTCGACCTGCGGACAATGACCGACGCCCTCGAGCACCTCGAGCCGGGCATCGGGCACAGCCTCGAGCACGCGGGACGCCCCGCGGGAGAAGACCAGTCGGTCTCGGTCGCCCCACACCAGCAGCACCGGCACGTGGATGTTCTGCAACCGGAACGGGTCCCGCAGCTCGGGGAGCATCCGGTGGGCGATGTCGAGGTACTGGGCGACGCGGGCGCGCTGGCGGTGGTGGTGGGTGAAGGCGGCGATCACCCCGGGCTCGATCGAGTCCGGAACGGCGAAGGCCAGCTGCCGGTAGAGCCGGGCCACCGCGGCGCGGAGCATGAAGGCGGGGACGGGCGTTGGCAGCGCGACGAGCGAGCGGATGATCGGGTCGTGCTGGACCAGGTGCAGCAGCCGGCTCATCTCTAGACCCGCGGGCGCGACGCCGACCATCCCGATCAGCTCATCCCCGTGGTGTTCGGCCAGCCGTAGGGCCAGACAACCGCCCAGCGAGTTGCCCACGGCCAGGATCGGCCGCCCCTCGGGGCCGGCGGCATAACTGGCCAGCGCGGCGACGAAACGATCGAGCTGGGGCAAGATCGGCGTTGAGGCCAACTTGTCGGCCGTCCCGAAGCCGGGCAGATCGACGGCAATCGCCCGCCGCCCATGGCGAGCCAGCAGGGCGAGTGTCTGGCGCCAGGTGTCGGCGCTGTCGGCGTAGCCGTGCAACAAGACGATGGCGGGTCCGTCGCCCTCGAGCTCGAGCGCTCGCGTGCGGTACCCACCCAGCGTCGGGCGATGTTCGAACAGAGGCTGAATCACCGCCGGGCCCGGTCTTCCCTAACCAATTTCACAGTCCCTTGTCTTGATCTTTGCCTTCGGTCCGGGCGCTGGGCGGGCATCAAAACCGGCCCGCTGATCACACTATGCCCTGCGCAATAGGGCGCTTACCTCATCAATCCTCCCCACTTTGCGGGTTCTTCAGCCGTCCGGAGGCGGCTTTATCTTCGCTGCCATGCAAGTTCGCGACTTCGCCGACGGGATCCGCGTCGACCAGGTCCTTCTGGTTCGCGGAGCTGACGTCAAGCGTCGCCAGGATGGTTCGGAGCTGCTCAAGCTGACCCTGGGCGACCGGACCGGAGCCGTGACGGGCGTGCTGCGCACTGGCGTCGATCGGGCCCGCGAGGATTGCCTGGTCGGCGAGCCGGTTCGAGTTATGGGGATGTTCGCTCACCACGAGCACTTCGGCCCTCAGATCGAGATCGACTCGGTGCGGACGGCCGACGCCGACGAGTTCGATCCCGGCGAGCTCGTCGATGGGCCGCTGCGCTCGGCCGCCCAGATGGAGTCCGATCTGCGTGAGCTGGTGGCAACCATCCAGGACCACGCGCTCCAGCGGCTGCTGGCGCTGCTCCTCGGTGAAGGATCGCCGACCTGGGAGCAGTACCGCGACGCCCCGGCCGCCAAGCGCTACCACCAGGCCTACCGCCACGGCCTGCTCGAGCACAGCCTCGGCGTGGCCCAGGCCGTGAGCGCCATCTCGGCCACCTTCCCCGGGATCGACCGCGAGGTCGCGGTCACCGGCGCCCTGCTGCACGACATCGGAAAGCTCGAGGCCTACGAGATGCGCGGCGAGGCCATCGAGATGTCCGATCAGGGCCGGCTGTTCGGAGAGATTGCCCTCGGCTACTACCGCGTCCGCCGGGCGATCGAGGAGCTCGACGGCTTCCCGCCCGACCGGGCCCGGTCGGTGCTTCACATCATCCTCAGCCACCACGGCTTGCTCGAACACGGCAGCCCCGTCATCCCCTGCACGCGGGAAGCCACCCTGGTGCACATGATCGACAACCTCGGCGGCCGGCTGGGCAGCTTCGATCGGCTCCAGAAGAGCCTCGCCTCAGGGGCCGAATGGTCGGTGTTCGACAAGGGCATCGGCGGCGGCGCGTACTTCGCGGGCTCGCCCTCGATCGAGCGCCGGGCGGCGTAGCCTCCAGCTGCGGCGCTGGATCGCTCGGCCGGCGCCCAGCCTCCGTCGACGTTCGTCGTCGGGCGCGTCGATACCCACACGGCTCGATCCAATTCTGCGCAAATTGCGCAGCCCCGGGAACGGACCCGGTCCTCGACCGCAGTACGCGACTAGAGTTGGTCCGGGATGGCGAAGGACACAGAGAAGCTGATCCGTCAGCTGTCGCTGATCTCCTATCTGATGGCCGAGCGCCGGCCAGTGACGGCTCCGGAGATCCGACGCGACGTCGAGGGATACAGCGTGATGAACGAGGATGCGTTCGCGCGCCGTTTTTACGCCGACCGCTCCGAGCTCGAGGCCCTGGGGATCGCGCTGGCGGTCGAGAAGCCCGTTGACGGCCTGGTCGAGCAGGAGAACTACTCGCTCCCGCCGGAGAACTTCCATCTCCCGCCGATCGCCTTCAGCGACCAGGAGCTGGCCGCGCTGCGAACGGCCCTGCAGCTGCTGGATGGGGAGTTCGCCTACGCCGAGCCGTTGCGTCTGGCCCTCCAGCAGATCTCCTGGGGGCGACCGAGTCCGCTCGCCGCTCCCGAGCAGAGCACGGTCGCGCTCGGCATCACCGGATCGGCCGGCGGGCACGACGTGTCGCAGCGGCTGGCCAAGATCGAGACCGCCATCTTCCGCCGCAAGACGATCGTCTTCGAGTACCACACGATGGAGCGCGACGAGCTCGGCGCGCGCCGAGTGGATCCCTACCAGCTGCTCTACCAGGGTGGCCAGTTCTACGTCGTCGGACGCTCGCACGAGCGCAGTGCCATCCGCGTCTTCCGCCTTTCCCGGATCCGGGGCAAGGTCGGCTACGCGACCAAGGCCGAACACGATTTCCAGCGCCCCGCCAACTTCGACCCGCGCGGCTATGCCAACCGGATCGACTGGCAGTTCGGAGAGGCCATCGGCACGGCCGAGGTGTGGATCGGCGAGCGCATCGCGTGGCAGATCGAGCGTCACTTCGGCCGCTACGGGGAGATGCAGCCGGCCGGGGACGGCGGCCACCCCGGAGACCGGCTGTTCTCCACTCAGTACGCCAACTCCCGGCAGCTGATCGCCTGGGTGCTCGGGCTGGGCGAGAACGCCCGCATCGTCGGCCCCCCCGAGCTGGTCGCCGAACTCCGTGATCGCGTCAGCCTCCTGATCGAGCGCCACTCGGGCGAGCCGCAGGTCGCCGAGCCGGCCAGCAGCGCCGCCCTCGCGGCGCGGGCCAACGGGCGCGGTGAGCCCGACCGTGACGAGGACGCCAACGCGCCGCGAGCCGAGGCGGCGATCCGGCCCGAGCGATTCGCCCGCCTGGTCACGCTGGCCAGCATTCTGATCGACGCCGGCCGCGCCGGACGCCTGCTCAACGTGGCCGAGATATGCACGGCCCTGAAGGTCTCCGAACAGGAACTGCGTGAGGACATCTCGGTCTTGAACGTCGTCAACTTCGGAGCCGGCACCTACGTCCTGTACGCCGAGATCCACTCCGACGGCACGATCGAGGTCGATCCCGAGCCCTACGGCGATTCGTTCGCCCGGCCGGCCCGGCTGCTGCCCGTTGAGGCCAAGGCGCTGGTGGCCGCGATCGACCTGATCGGTGAGCACATCCCCGAGGGCTCGCTGGCCTCGGTGCGCGACAAGGTGGTCGCCGCCCTCGGCGAGGACCCGGTCCACGAGGGCCTGCAGTTCGCCGCCCCCGGCGGTGACGATTCCGAGATCGCCGCCCAGGTGTCGCGAGCGATCTCCACCCGCCGGCAGCTGTCCTTCGAGTACTACAAGGAGAACGAGGACGAGTTCTCCACCCGGCTGGTCGAACCCTATGCGCTCATCAACGGTCGCGAGGGCTGGTACCTGGCCAGCTTCGACCCCACCCGGGAGAGCGTGCGCCACTTCCGCCTGGACCGCATCAAGTCAGCCACGGTGACCGACAACTCGTTCGACCCTCGGGCCGACGTCGATCCCGCCCGCGACGTCGATGGCTGGCCGCGGACCGGCGAGGTGCCGGCATCGCGCCGCGCCCGCGTCTGGGTCTCCCCCGAGCGTGCGCGCTGGGCGCGCGAGGAGCGCAGCGTGAGCATGGAGCTCGAGGACGGCTCGGTGATCGTCGAACTTGGCTTCGCCGGGGTCGATTGGCTGGTCCGCGAGACGCTCAAGGAAGCCGGCGACGCCGTCGTGCTCGAGCCCGAGGACGCCCGCGCAGCGGTCCGGGCCGCGGCCGCGACGATCGGCGCCGGCGCCGAGCTGATCTCCCGTTGAGCCCCGCCTGCGCCTGAGCCGGACCGACCGCTCCGATGAGCCGCCGCGATCAGATTCAGCTCACCTCCGCCGAGCAGACCGCCTTTCTGCTCCAGCAGCGCACCGTCGTCTGCGCCACCAACGGCGTTCGCGGCTGGCCGCACCTGATGCCCCTCTGGTACGTGATGCGCGGCGAGGAGCTGTGGGCCTGGACGTATGGCAAGTCCCAGAAGGTGCGCAACCTCGAGCGCGACCCACGGGCAACTCTGCAGGTCGAGGACGGCGAGCGCTACGAGGAGCTGCGGGGGGTGATGATCGAGGCCTTCACCACCCTGCACAACGATCTGGAAACGGTGACCGCACTGGGAACCGAGCTCATCTCGCGCTACAGCCCCACCGGCCCCTCCCCGGAGATCGAGGCCGCCGTGCGGGCCCAGGCCGCCAAGCGCGTGGCCCTGCAGTTTGCTCCCGAGCGGATCACGAGCTGGGATCACCGCAAGCTGGCCGGGGCGTACTGAGCTACGCTGCGGCCCGCATGTCCGAGCTCAAAGGACTGATCCTCTCCGGCGGGAAGGGCACCCGGCTGCGGCCGATCACGCACACGAGCGCCAAGCAGCTCGTGCCCGTGGCCAACAAGCCGGTGCTGTTCTACGGCATTCAGGCCATGGCCGAGGCCGGAATCAGCGAGGTGGGAATCATCATCGCGCCCGAGACCGGGGACGAGATCCGGGAGGCCGCCGGTGACGGCTCGCGGTTCGGCATCAACCTGACCTACATCGTCCAGGACGAGCCCGCAGGACTCGCCCATGCCGTCCTCACCGCCGAACCCTTCCTGAGGGACTCGCCGTTCGTCATGTACCTCGGCGACAACCTCCTCCAGGGCGGGATTCGTGATCTGGTCACGGCCTTCCGGGCCGGCGAGCCCGACGCGCTGATCCTGCTCACGCAGGTGCCCGATCCCGAGCAGTACGGGGTGGCTGAGCTCGAGAACGGCAGCGTAATCCGCCTCGTCGAGAAGCCCCGTCAGCCCAAGACCGACCTCGCCCTGGTCGGCGTCTACATGTTCACCGCCGGGATCCACTCCGCTGCCCGGGCGATCAAGCCCTCGGGCCGCGGGGAGCTCGAGATCACCGACGCGATTCAGCACCTCGTCGATCAGGGCCTGCGCGTCGAGCCCCACATCGTCCGGGGCTGGTGGAAGGACACCGGCCGCCTCGAGGACATGCTCGCCGCCAACCGCCTCGTGCTGGAGACGATCGACCACCGGGTCGAGGGCGAGCTGATCGATTCACGCATCGACGGCCGCGTGGTCATCGAAGCCGGAGCTCGCCTCGAGCGCTCGGC
>DASXHG010000367.1:0-2790 GCA_036488625.1 Solirubrobacteraceae bacterium
GACGACAGCGTGCGCTGGAATCAGGCGCCGACGGACTGACCAGGGCCCTTCCTGGTCGCCGACCACCGCGCAACCCGCTAGATTCAGGTCTGCAGTTCGCCGGTCGCTGGCCCAACGCGATCGGAGCCCACCGAACATCCCCAGCAAAGGAGTTTTCATGCCCGTACTCGACCGCGACGCGCTCGAAGCCAGTCCTCTGGCCGACCTACACGCCGTTGCCTCTGAGCTTTCGATCGACGGCTACCGCCGTCTGCGCCGCGCCGAACTGATCGGCGCCATTCTGAAAAAGCAGGGCGGCGCTGACGCCGGCGCCGAGGCGGCCGGCGATCAAGCCGCGCCCAAGCCGCGCCGCTCGCGTTCGCGGGCCGCGGCAAAACCGGCCGCCAAGGCCGAGGCCAAGACTGACGAGAAGGCCCCCGAACCCGCCGCTGCGTCCACCCCGGACGAGGACGAGGATGAGGACGGCGGTCCCTCACGTCGCCGTCGCAGCCGCCGCGGCGGTCGCGGCCGCAGCACGTCCGGGAGCGATGACTCGCGTTCTGAGCGTTCGGAGCGCAGCGACGCCGCTGACAAGCCCGCCGCCGGTGAAGAACCGGTGGTCGAGGGCGTCGTCGAGCTGCTGTCCGGCGGCTCGGGTTTCGTCCGCGTGTCGGGGCCGGATCCCTCCGACGACGACGTCTACATCTCCTCCGCGCAGGTCAAGCGCTGTGAACTGGTCAACGGTGACCGCGTCACCGGGCCCAAGCGCGCGCCGCGCCGCTCCGAGCGCTTTGCCTCGCTGATCCGGGTCGAGACGATCAACGGCCGGCCCGCCTCCGAGCTGGCCGACAGCGTGCGTTACGAGGATCTTCCCGGCGCCTTCGCCAGTGACCAGATCAAGCTCGGCGCCGATGACCCGACGCTGAAGGCGATCGACACCGTGACGCCGTTTGGCAAGGGCTCGCGGGTCAGCATCGTCGGACCGACCCGATCGGGCAAGACCGAGGCCCTGAAGCTCGTCGCCGGCGCGCTGGCCGGACAGGAAGGGCTGTCGGTCCAGCTCGTGCTGGCCGGGGCCCGGCCCGAGGAGATCAGCGAGTGGAGCAGCGACGAGTCGGGCACGAAGCCGACGGCGACGAGCTCGCTCACCGCCTCCGAGGACTCGATCAACGCCTCGGTCGAGGCGGTCATCGATCAGGGCCGCCGCCTCGCCGCTCGAGGCACCGACGCCGTGGTCCTGATCGACTCGCTCGACGGCGCCAGCCGCTCGGTCGCCCGCAAGGCGCTGGGTGCGGCCCGCAACATCGTCAATAGCGGCTCGCTGACCGTGATCGCCACCGGTTCGGCTCCGCTCGGTGGCGAGACCACGGTCATCACCCTCGACGCGACCCGGACCGCGGCGGGCAAGTTCCCGGCCATCGACGTTCTGGCCAGTGGCGTGCTGCGGCCCGAGCTGCTCGTCGGCGATCGGGGCGCGAAGGCGATCGCCAAGGCCCACGCCGACGTGGCCAAGCCCGAGAAGAAGTAGCCCCGCCGCCGCCAAGCGGTGCTCAGTAGGCCGTGCAGCGCGCGCGATGGCGCGGCGAGGCCTTGTAGAAGGGGTCCGCGCCCCGGTTCCAGAGCAGCTCGTCGATGTCGACCGCCCGCGCGCCGGGACGGGCGGCGACGATCAGCTCGACGGCGTGCAGGGCGCAGGCCCGGATCTCGATCTCCTCGGGCGAGTCGTGCTCGATCAGCTCGCCGGCGTCGATCCGGGCCACGAGCTCGGGGGCGAAGCTGAGGATCCCGTCAAGGCGCAGCACGTGAGGTACAAGGTTGTCGGCGAACATCGTCAGCCGGTCGAGGTCGCTGAACTGCGCCACACCGGCGCGGGCCAGATCGGCGGCGGCGATCTGGGCCCGTTTGAGGAAGGGCAGCTCGAGCTCCTGATAGCGCGAGCAGTCGGCGAAGCTGGCCCATTCACCGAGCCGCCGGGCGAGCGTCACCGCGGAGCCGTCGGCGCCGTCGACGACGGCGCTGAAGCTCGATCCGGGCTGCGCGGCCACGTTGCGCCCGAGGTCGTTCAGAGAAGCCGCGAACAGCGCCATCAGCGGATGGTCGCGATCCTGTCCGCACACGACGGCGACCGCGGCTGCGTCGAGCACGGTCAGCTCCGACGCGCTCCACGGGCCGCGGGTCTGCCATTGGCGCTCCAGGCCGGCGAAAATCGTCTGATACCCGGAGCGGCCCTCGGGCTTGCGCAGGGTGGGAAACCAGCCCGAGCCGAAATTGATCGCGTCCATCGTCAACCAGAACGCGGCCTGGTGCTCACGGGCCGCGCCCGCCAGTGGCTCAGGCGCCTGGGCTGCGTCGGTTGGGGCCAGCTGCAGACCGGCCGCGTAGGCGGGAATCGCGGCCGTCTGCACGCGCACGGAGAGGGCCCGTGAGGCGACCTGTTCACAGGCGCGGCGCAACTCGTTCATGGCATGAGGATGCCGGGCCGGCCGCTAACGTGATCTTGTGCCGCCCCCGCCGCTGATGCCTCAATTGAGTTCTGACATAGAAGCCCTGCTCAGCGGGCTAAACGAGCCCCAACGCGACGCCGTCACCTACGGCGAGGGGCCACAGCTGATCCTGGCCGGCGCCGGCTCGGGCAAGACCCGAGTGCTGACCCACCGGATCGCGTACCTGATCGCCACCGGGGCCGTGCAGCCCAACGAGGTGCTGGCCATCACCTTCACCAACAAGGCCGCGGGTGAGATGCGCGAGCGCGCGGGGCTGCTCGTAGGCGCGCGCGTGCGCGCGATGTGGCTGATGACCTTTCACTCCGCC
>DASXHG010000374.1:0-5127 GCA_036488625.1 Solirubrobacteraceae bacterium
CGGGGTAGGTCGGTCGCTGGTAGCAGTGCGAGATGCCCCGGAATGAAGCCATTCGCTTGCCCAGGTCCAGGATCCGCTCGTCGGGGACGTTCCAGACGCCCATCACGTTGGCGCTGAACCCCGCCCGGCGGTGGAACAGGATCGCGGCCACGCGGCGCAACAGCCGGCGCTCCTGCATGCCGCGTAGATGCTCGAGCAGCCGCTCCTGGGGGAGGTCGAGCTTCGCCGCGGCGGGGGCGTAGGGCTCAGAGATGACGGGCATGTCGCCCTGCGTGGCCCGGATCACGGCGCGGTCAAACTCGTCGTAGGGCTGAGCCTCGATCTCGGCCGGCTCGGCGGCCTCGGCGGCCTGAGCGAGGGCGTCGGTGCCGCCCTCCATCTCCAGGTCCATGCGGATCTTGAACAGCTTCAGCGTCGGCAGCTGCCGGACCGACTCCGCGCCGGCCAGCTTGGCCAGGGCCGTGAGTGTCCCCTCGAGCCCGAGCGGCGAGTCGGGCTCGGTGGCGATCGTGAACCAGATGTTGAACTCGTGGTTGCGCAGGTAGTTGTGCGAGACGCCGGGATGGGCGTTGATCACGTTGGCCGCCCGCCACGGGTTGTCGGGGTCGACCTTGGCCGCGACCAGCATGCTCGAGTAGCCCAGGGCGCGAGTGTCGAAGATGGGCGTGACCTGGCGGATGATGCGCTCGTCCAGGAGGTGCTGCACGCGCGCGAGGACCTCGTCCTCGGTGATCGCGGCCTGCGTGGCGACGTGCTGGTAGGGCCGGGCGGCGATCGGAAACTGCCCCTGCATGAGGTTGAGCAGACGCTTGTCGAGATCGTCCAGGGCAATCGCGGCGCCCTGCTTGCGGCTGCGCAGCTTGGGCCCGTGCTGGCGGCCCTTCGTGGCGGCCTCGGCCGGGTCATCCTGCGCGCTGCGGGGAGCGGCGGTGCCGGGGGCGTCTAGCTGAGCCATCGCGCAGCCTCCTTTGCGTGGTAGGTGATGATGATGTCGGCCCCGGCGCGGCGGATCGAGGTCAGGGCCTCGAGCACCGCTGTCCGCTCGTCGAGATATCCGGCGGCGGCGGCCGCCTTGAGCATCGAGTATTCGCCGCTGACGTTGTAAGCCGCGACCGGCAACCCCGTCTCGTCCTTGACGCGACGGATGACGTCGAGGTAGGGCAGTGCGGGCTTGACCAGGACGATGTCGGCGCCCTCCTCGACGTCGAGGCGGGCCTCGCGGACCGCCTCCTCGCCGTTGGCGGGATCCATCTGGTAGCCGCGGCGGTCGCCGAAGGCTGGGGTCGAATCGGCCGCCTCGCGGAACGGTCCGTAGAAGGCGGAGGCGAACTTGGCCGAGTAGGCCATGATCGGCGTCTCGGCGAACCCCTCCTCATCCAGAGAGGAGCGGATCAGGCCGACGCGCCCGTCCATCATGTCGCTGGGGGCGATCAGGTCAGCGCCGGCGCGGGCCTGCGAGACGGCGGTCCGGGAGAGGAGCTCGAGCGTGGCGTCATTGTCGACGACACCCTCGCGCCAGGCGCCGGCTCGGCGTCCAGCCTCGCTCAAGACGGCGCCGCGCGAGTCATCCGGCGAGCGCAGCACGCCGCAGTGGCCGTGACTCGTGTACTCACACAGGCAGAGGTCGGTGATGACCAGCAGCTCGGGGTGGGCCTCCTTGATGGCGCGCGTGGCCAGCTGGACGATGCCCTCGTCATCCCAGGCGCCCGACCCCTCGGGATCCTTGACCGCCGGCAGGCCGAACAGGAGCACGGCCGGGATTCCCAGCGCCTGCGCCTCACCGGCCTCGGCCACGGCGTGCGCGATCGACAGACGATCGACGCCGGGCATGGCTGTGATCGGCTCGCGGCGATCGAGGCCGTGGGCGACGAACATCGGATAGACGAAGTCCGCCGGATCAAGGCGGGTCTCACGGACCAGGCCGCGGAGCGCGCGGGTGGCTCGGAGCCTCCGCAAGCGGGTCTGCGGGAATGGCATAACGATTTCGAGCATACCGGCCGCCGAGCCGCGTCCCGGGGCGTTTGCGCCCGGGTTCAGACGACTTTCCAGCGCTCGACGCGCCAGGCGCCGACGAGGCCGGCGCGCTGATAAGGGTCGGAGGCCACGAAAGCCTCCACGTGCTCGCGATCGACCCCGGTGAACACGATCGCCGCCCCGGTGGGGGGATCGAAGGCCCCGGCGGCCCTGATATGACCGGCCTGGCGCTCGGCCTCGATCTTTTCCAGGTGCGGCCCGCGATGGGGGCCGCGGCGCTCGGCCATGTCAGGCACGTACTCGTATAGGAGCAGGAACTGCGCGTCGGACTCGGCCATCGAGCCCAACGCTACCTCAGCCGGTACGCTTGGCAGCAGGATGAGCAATCTCGATCGGCAACGCGGCTACAAACCACGGCGAGCACGTGAGCAGCGGGCCTACCGCCTCGTGCAGGTTGGCGGGGCGGCCGGGGTGATCGGCGTGATCAGCCTGGTGTTCGCGATCGTCGGCGTCATCGGCCTCACACTCCCCGTGATCGCTCTGATCGTCGCCGCGATCTGCTTCGTGCTTTTCCAGCGCACCACCGGCCAGCGCTGAGTGAACCCCCGCGCCTGGCCGCGCGCGGATCAACGAGGGCGAGCGGGAGGACACTGAGAGTGGGATCTCGGCGGGGAAGGTTCGCGGCCGTGAGTGTGGCCGCCGTGGTGGGCGTGCTGGGCAGCGCCGGGGCGGCAAGCGCGCGCCGGATCCCGCGCCCGTCCGGGCCAGCGGTCCAGGTCGTGCAGACCAGCGCCAACCCCGGCCAAGGGCTCACGACACTGCCGGCGCTGCGGTTCTCGAGCCATCGCGCGCGAACCGGTCCCCTGATCACGGTCGACAGCGGAGTGCGCTACCAGCGCTTCCGGGGCGCCGGCGGCGCGCTGACCGACTCCTCGGCCTGGCTGATCGGCACCCAGCTGCACCCCGGCACCCGGGCCTGGCTGCTTCGTCAGCTGTTCGGGCCCGGCGGGATCAACCTGAATTTGATCCGGCTGCCGATCGGCGCCAGCGACTTCACCGCCGGGCGTGCGCCCTACTCGTATGACGAGCTCCCGCCCGGCCAGAGCGATCCCGGCCTGGCCCACTTCTCGATCGGCCACGACCGGACGTACATCCTCCCGGTCCTGCGCCAGGCCTTGGCGCTGGCCGAGCGTCCCTTCATCCTGGCCAGCCTGTGGAGCCCGCCGGGGTGGATGAAGTCCAACGACTCGCTGTCGAACATGGCCGACACCGGGTCGCTGCTCCCCGCGGACTACGGGGCTCTGGCCCAGTACTTCGTTCGCTTCCTGCAGGCCTACCGGCGCGCGGGCGTCCCGATCCAGGCGATCACCCCTCAGAACGAGCCGGGTCAGCAAACCACCTATCCCGGTCTCGCCGAGACCGAGTCCGACGAGGCGGCCTTCGTGGGCGGCGACCTCGCTCCCGCCCTGCGCGGAGCGGGTCTGAGCACGCGCATCTTCGGCTTTGACTCCAACTGGGCAGGTGAAGCGCCGTTCGCGAGTGCGCTCCTGAACAGCCCCGCCGGACCTGCGCTGTCCGGGTTTGCCACACACTGCTACTACGGCGCCCCGTCGGCCATGGCCGACGTGCACGCCATGAGGCCCGGGCTCGAGGAGATCGAGTCCGAGTGCGCGACCGGCGAGCTCAACTTCCCCGTACCCGAACTCGAGATCGCCAGCCTGCGCGAGTGGGCGACCGGCGTCGAGCTGTGGAACCTGGCCCTGAATCCACGAGGGGGGCCGGTGCAGCCCCCCAACTACGGCTGTTTCGGTTGCCGCGGGATCGTCAGCATCGATCCGCACACCCAAAGGGTCCGGCTCTCGCGCACCTACTACGAGCTGGGGCAGCTGTCGCGCTTCGTGGCCCCCGGGGCGGTGCGGATCGCCTCCAACAACTTCGTCGATTACGCGTACCCGTTTCTGGGCGCCGACTTCGCCAGTCCGGGTCTCGACGACGTCGCCTTCCGCAACCCGAACGGCAGCGAGGCGCTCGTCACCTACAACGGGGGCTCGAAACCCGCCACCTTCAGCGTGCGGGAGGGGCGCGACACGTTTACCGCCACGCTGCCGGTCGCCGCCATGACCACCTTCACCTGGCGACCGGGTCGCTAACGGCCGAACCGGCGCAGCGACAGCCGGGCCAGCAGCCCGAAGACGAGCGTCAGCGCGAGCAGGTGGACCAGCGGCAGGGCGATCCCGGGCGCCGTGCCGGTGAAGGCATTGCCGAGGGCCTGCAGGGCGGCCCGGAACGGGAACACGAAGGCGATCGCGTCGAGTCCGGTCTTCAGCGCGCCCGACACCGCATCGCCGGGAACCAGGGCCACGAACGCGACCGGCAGAGCGACCATCAGCGCCAGCAGGGAGGCGGCCGAGACCTCTCGGGCCACGCCGCCGATCAGGACCCCGAGCGCGCCGAAGGCCAGGCCGCCGCAGAGCAGCGCGAGCGCCCACAGCTCAAACCGTCCCCACTCGAGGGGCACGAACCCCGACACGACCGCGGACAGGACGACGGCGACCAGCGCCGCACAGCCGCCGGCCAGCAGGACCTTCTCGGCCAGCAGCTTGGTTGGGGAAATCAGGCCCCGCGTGAGGCGCACGTAGACGTTCTCGGAGCGCTCGAGGGCGAGCAGCCCGGCGGCGAGCAGAATCGTGACGAACATCAGCGAGACGATCACGGCGATCGATGCGGCGTAGGTATCGCTGGGCGTGGTCCGGCCGGCGAGCTGGGTCTGGACGACCGTCACCGGGGTGCCGATCTCGCCCAGGGCGGGCGAAGCGAAAGACAGACCGCCGATGGCGACATCGGCGAAGGCGACCACCTGGCGCAGGGCGATTCGCAGCGGGGACCGCGGCGGCAGTGCGGCGATTGCGCCGGCCACGATCGTGCGGGCGTTGCGCAGCCCGAGCAGGTGGACGGTCTGACCCAGGAACTGGAGCCGGCCGCCACTGAGGACCTGCTGAAGGTCGTGGATGGCGACGCGCAGGACCTGCTTGGAGACCGCCTGCTCGACCTCGGCCAGACGCGACGAGATGGCCTGGTTGACGAACTGGCGCTCGACCGGGTCATGGGAATTGAGGATCACCTCGACGGTCGGGTTGCCGGCCCCGGTCGTGA
>DASXHG010000388.1:0-1642 GCA_036488625.1 Solirubrobacteraceae bacterium
GGGAGGGACGCGATCAGCTGGGTCCAGGCCATCGCGGTGGCCTCGGCCAGGCAGCCGTCGACCACGACGTCGGTGCCGAGGGCGCTGACCTTGACCTCGGGCAGCACCGGGGCGATCTCCTCAAGCGCCTTGCTGACCGCCTCGGCGAAGCCTGGCGCCTGGCCGATGCCGCCGCCAAGGACGATCAGCGACGGGTCGACGACGGTGATCACGCAGCAGATCGCCGCCGCGACCAGGCGCGCCTCGTCGGCCATGACGTCCGTCGCGCGCTCGTCGCCTGCCGCGGCCGCCTCGAAGACGGCCTGGGGCGTGGCCAGCCCGGTCAGTCCGGCCCGGCGGGCGGCGCGGACGATCCCGTCGGCGCCCGCCGCGATCTCCAGCGTGCCCCGCCGGCGCGCTTCCGCCGGGTCGATGATCACGCCCCCAAAGGAGCCGGCCAAGGAGCCGGCGTCCGACCCGGCCATTGACCCAGCCGAGGACCCGGCGCTTGCTTCGGCGTCCCTCCAGGCCCGCGGGTCACGGCCGAGCGGCATGAACGCGATCTCGCCCGCCACCCCGTGCACGCCGCGGTGCAGCCGGCCGCCGAGCACCAGGCCCATGCCGACACCGGAGCCCACGTGCACGAACGCGAAGTTGTCGGCCTCCTGGCCGACGCCGAGCGCGCGCTCGGCGAGCGCCGCCGCGTCCACGTCGTTCTCGATCGAGAGCGCGGGACCGAACGCCGTGCGCAGCCCGGCCAGGGCCTCGGGCCTGTCCCAGCCGGGCAGTCCGCCGGTCAGGGCCATCAGGTTCCGCTGCGGGTCGTAGACGCCAGGGCTGCCGACGACGGTCTGGATGATCTCGGCCCGCGTTATCCCCGCGCCCGCGCACAGCTCGTCCGCGAGCGCGACAAGCTCGGCGACCCGGTCGGCGACCGTCTTCGCGTGGACCGGTACTGACCGCCTGGCGCGGACCTGGCCCGCCAGGTCGGCCACCGCACCGCGCAGGTAGCGCAGTCCGATGTCGAGGCCGAGCACGAATCCCGCCTCCGGCCTCACCTCGTAAAGCAGGGCGGTCCTGCCCGGCAAGCCGGTCCGCTGGCCGGCCAGCCGGATGAGGCCGGCCCGCTCGAGGTTGGCCAGGGCGAGCGAGACGGTCGGCTTGGACAGCCCGGAGACGCGCGCGAGGTCGGCCCGCGAGTAGGGGCCAGACGAGCGAATGTGATCGAGTAGCAGCTGCTCGTTGAGCGCCCTAATCAGGGCTGGGCGCGCGGCGAAGAGGCCGCTCGGCGCCATCCCATCGACCGGGACCTCTGCCACGGTACCTCCCCCAGGATCGCGCATCACGGTTTAGCGACGAGGGCTAGTCAGCCCATTGATAGTTAGGATACTGTCCTAACTATATCGCAAAGGCGACAAATCTCACACAGCACCCAAACGTCACGGCGACATCAGGGACACATCCGACGCGAAACCCAGTGGAGGCACCCTTATGAGACGTTTGCTCATGACAGGGGCGGCGACGCTGCTCGCCGCCGCACTAGCTGCCTGCAGCTCCTCCTCGCCCTCGGGATCGTCCGGTGCCGCCGGCGGGAGCACGGGCAAGGGCCCGAGCGGCACGCTGACGATCTCCAACGAGCAGGGCACGCAGTGGAACTGCAGCT
>DASXHG010000397.1:0-4550 GCA_036488625.1 Solirubrobacteraceae bacterium
AGCTGCAGGTCAAGTACGAGCAGGTCGACGATGCGCTGCGGCGGATCGGCAAGCTCGACGGCTTCGAGCTCGAGGACATCGTGCCCGCCGTGGCTCCCTGGCGCTACCGCAACAAGCTCGAGTACTCGTTTGGCACCGGCCCGGACGGCGTGCTGGTCTGCGGCTTTCACGCCCCCGGCCGCTGGGACGAGATCGTCCCCATGACCGACTGTCGGCTGGCGTCCGAGCCGGCCAATGAGGCCCGCGAGCGGATCGTCGCCTGGTGTCGCCGCGAGGGTCTGACTGCCTACGACCGCAAGAGTGGCGAGGGCTTCCTGCGCAACCTGGTCGTGCGCGAGGGGCGGCGGACGGGCGCCATCCAGGCCCGCCTGGTCACCGCGCCGGGTCGGCTCGATCGCGACTCCCTGGTCGCGGCGACGGCCGGCCTGGACGGGGTGCTGTGGACGCGCCAGGACCGCCTGGGGGAGACGACCCAGGGCGGCGAGACCGAGCTGCTGGCCGGGACCGAGCGCTTTGATGAAGAGCTCAACGGCCTGCGCTTCAGCATCTCGTCCGAAGCCTTCTTTCAGACCAACACCGAGATGGCCGAGCAGCTCTACGAGCTGGCCATCGACTATGCGGCGCCGCGTGGCTTTGAGCGCGTCTACGACCTGTACTGCGGGATCGGCACGATCTCCCTGTCGATCGCGCCCCGGGTGGCCGAGGTGTGGGGCCTCGAGCTGGTCGAGGAAGCGATCGCCGACGCGATCGCGGGCGCCCGCGCCAACGAGATCGACAACGTCCACTTCTTTGCCGGCGACGTGCGCCTGGCTCTACGCGAGCTGACCGAGCGAGCCGGGCGTCCCGATGTGCTGATCCTGGATCCGCCCCGGGCCGGGCTCTCGCAGAAGGTCGTGCGCCGTGTCATCGAGACGTCCCCGCGCAAGATCGTCTACGTGTCGTGCAACCCCACCACGCTGGCCCCGAACGCCGCCCAGCTGGTCGAGGCCGGGTACAAGCTCCTGCGGGTGCGGCCGGTGGACATGTTTCCCCAGACCCCGCACATCGAGTGCGTGGCCGAGCTCGTCCGGGCCTGAGGCCCGGCCGCATGGCCGGTCGTCTCGGCCTGAGGCCCGGGTCGTCACGGGACGGTAGGGTCCGCCGCTAGATGCGCGCCGTCACCATTCGCGACAAGCAGCTCAGCGTCGAGGATCACCCCGATCCCACGCCCGGGCGCGGCGAGGTCCTGGTCGGTGTGAGGGCCGCGGGGCTCAACGGCGCCGACATGATGCAGCTGAAGGGCGGCTACCCGGCCCCGCCCGGCTCACCGCCGGACATACCCGGCCTCGAGTTGGCCGGCGAGGTCGTCGGCCTCGGTCCCGGGGCCGAGCGTTTCTCAGTGGGCGACCGGGTGATGGGGATCGTCGGCGGCGGCGGGCAGGCCGAGCTCGCGGTCGTCCACGAGCGCGTCCTCGTCCCGGTCCCCGAGCGGCTCTCGTGGCCGGAGGCAGGTGGCGTACCCGAGGTGTTCACGACCGCTCACGACGCGGTCTTCACCCAGGCCGGCTTGGTCACCGGTGAGCGGCTGCTCGTGCACGGCGCCGCCGGCGGTGTGGGCACGGCCGCCATCCAGCTCGGTCGCGCGGCCGGGGCACGCGTGACGGCCACGGTGCGCAACCCGGACCTGCGCGAGCGCGTGGCGGAGTTCGGCGCCGTGGTGATCGACCCCGCGGACTTCGTCGACCGCGGGCCCTACGACGTGATCCTCGAGCTGGTCGGTGCGATCAACCTGGCCGACAACGTGAAGGCGCTGGAGACCGGCGGCCGGATCGCGGTGATCGGCACCAGCGCGGGCGCCAAGGGTGAGTTGCACCTCGGGCTGCTGATGATGAAGCGAGCCCGAATCTACGGATCGACGCTGCGGGCGCGGCCCCTGGAGGGCAAGGCCCTGACCGCCCGCGGGCTCGAGCGCAACGTCCTGCCGCTGCTGGAGGAGGGCGTCGTCAAGGTCCCCGTGGCCGAGACCTTCGGACTCGAGCAGGCCGTCGCCGCCTACGAGCGCTTTCAGGCCGGCGGGAAGCTGGGCAAGATCGTTCTGCTCTGCGACGACTAGCTCCGCCTCGCGGCTCGAGGTGCTCCGTCGTGGGCCGGACAAGGCGCGCGTACGCCGCCCGGCACCGGCGTGCTGATGTGTTGGCTGCGACTGGGTGGTGTGCGTGACGCCGCGAGCCGGTGCTCGGGCGATGCACGCGGCCTCGTCCGCCGATGTGCAGAGAAAGCCTCGGGCGCGGGCGGCAGTCGTCGCCTTCGCTTCGTGCGCTGCGAGCGCCTGCGCTGGTTAGGGCCGCGGTGAGTGGGGGTAGCGAATTAGTGATCGGTATCCGACCGGGAGACGCCTGACGTTGGCTGAGAATTCGCAGCATTCCACGCAGCTCGACGACCGGCCCGCCGCCGAACTGCTTCGTCAGCTGTCCGAGCAGACGAGCACGCTGGTTCGCCAGGAGCTTGATCTGGCCCGGGCCGAGATGACCGAGAAGGGCAAGCAGGCCGGGATCGGCGCCGGGATGTTCGGTGCCGCCGGTGTGGTCGGACTGTTCGCGCTTGGGGGGTTGACGGCGGCGCTGATCCTGCTGCTGGCCACGGCCGTCACGCCCTGGGTGAGCGCGTTGATCGTTGCCGCCGTTTATGGTGCCGTCGCCGGAGGCCTGGCCCTGAATGGCCGCAATCGGGTGACCCGGGCAGTTCCCCCCGTCCCCGAGCAGAGCATGGATAGCGTCACAACGGATGTCGAGATGACCCGTGAACGGGCCAAGGAGGGACGGCGATGAGTGAGAGCAGCGAGCAGCCGCCGGCCGAGGAGCCGCGCAGTCCCGAGGAGATCCGGGCCGAGATCGAAGCGACGCGAGCCGAGCTCGGCGACACCGTCGAGGCCCTGGCGGCCAAGACCGACGTCAAGGCGCAGGCGGCCCAGCGCGTGGGAGCGGCCAAGGAGACGCTGCGCGAGTCCAAGGACGACTTGGTCGGCAAAGTCGGTCAAGCCACGCCGGAGACGGCGGCGGCGGGCGTCCAGCAGCTTGGCGCCACCGTCCAGGAGAAGCCGGTCCCGTTCGTGGCCGTGGGCGCGTTTGCCGCCGGAGCGCTGCTCGGCTGGCTCTTGCGTCGCCGCTGAACCGGCGCGCCTGAGCGGATCGTCCCGGGCGCTCAGTACGGCGGGAGGTCAGACCACCACTGGCCGAGCGCGCGGAAAGCGCCCCAGAACTCACGCTTGGCCCGCTCCTCATCCAGCGACTCGTCGATGTTGGGCGTGTACAGCGCCTGCGTCGACGGGGTGAAGGTCTGGATCTGCCCGACGCGGGGTTCGAGCTTCTGCGCCAGCGGGACCTCGAGATCGTTGATGACACCCAGCGCGTCGGGGCCCATCACGACCAGCAGCTTGGGCTGGACGATGGCCAGCTCCTCCAGCAGCCGGGCCACGCACGACGGGTCGGCCAGGTCGGTGTCGGGCACCGGACACTTGACGCACAGCGTCCCGTAGACGGCCAGAGGGTCGATGTCCAGGCGCTTGAGCGACTTCATCAGCGCGCTTCCGCTGCGCCCGTAGAAGGCCACTCCCTCCTCGACCTCGGCCGGCCGGGCGGAGTACTTGACCATGAAGATGTCGGCTTGCGGATGGCCTGAGCCGAGGACCGGCATGAGCTGTCCGCGCGGGCAGTGGGCGCATTCCGACAGGCGACGGGCGAACGTGTTCAACTCGCGGATCGCGCGCTCCAGGTATTTCTCGCGGATCTCGTCGTCGGTGGCCGGCATGCCCCGAGGATTGGACGGCGAGCCCGCTTGTCCTTGCTGCTGCATCAGGACTTGCGCCCCGTGGCCCTCCGCACCCGGCGCTCGCGCGACGCCTTCCGGGCCCCTCCGGGCATGGCCTTGGTCTGGAGGAACTTCAGCGCCTGAACGTAGAGAAGGCTGGCCGGGTTGCGGATGATGTCGGCGTCGCGGAGCGACTGCAGGAATTCCTCCGGGCCGTCGAAATCGCGCATCCGGATGCGAACCGAACCCAGGCCTTGAGGGACGTGGGCGTCGGACCCGGCCCCGGCCGGGAGCCAGTACTTGGCCGCGAAGCGAACCGCTTCCTCGTTGAACTCGGAGATCGCGATGCGGGGGTTGAAGACCTCGATCGCGTCGACCTCGTCGAGCACCGGGAGCAGATGCTCGTAGTCGGGAACGGAATGCATGCGGTCAAACGGATGAGGCACGTAGACCAGCCCACCCTGGCGCTTGATCTCGGCAATCGTCTCGGCCAGGGTCAGACCGCGAGGGATCTTCTCCTGGATGAACAGCCCGATGACCTCGCCCTGGCCGGCCGTCTTGACCTCCTCGCCGACGATCACCTTGACGCCGTCGGCCTTGGCCTGGGCATCGAGCGCCCCGGAGATCTCGTTGTGGTCGGTGATGGCCACCGCTCCCAGGCCCCGGGCACGGGCCTCGGCCAGCAGGACCTCGACCGGGGTGGCGCAGTCGTAGGAGTGGTCGGTATGCATATGCAGATCGACGTCGACCAGCCCGCGTGAGGC
>DASXHG010000055.1:0-4204 GCA_036488625.1 Solirubrobacteraceae bacterium
TCCGCCAGCCGGCGGCGCTGTGCGGGATCGTCGGCCTGAAGCCCACCTACGGCGCCTGCTCGCGCTACGGGATGATCGCCTTTGCCTCCTCGCTTGACCAGGCCGGTCCGCTGACCCGCAACGTGACTGACGCCGCCCTGCTGTTCTCGCACATGGTCGGGCGCGACGCACGCGATTCGACCTCGCTGTCCTTCCCGGGGACGATCGGCACGCCCACCCGAGAGGATCTCAAGGGCGTTCGCCTGGGCGTGCCCGAGGAGCTGCTCGGCGGGACCGAGAGCGGGACCGGGATCGAGCCCGGGGTGCGGGCGAGCTTTGACCAGACCCTGGCCCTGGCCGAGGAGCTCGGGGCCGAGGTGGCGCCCTGCCGGCTTCCCCATGCCCCGCACGCCCTGTCGGCCTACTACCTGATCGCACCCGCCGAGGCGTCGGCCAACCTGGCCCGGTTCGACGGCGTCCGCTACGGGCTGCGCGTCGACGGCCAGGCCGACCTCGAGACGATGTACAGCCAGACGCGGGCGGCCGGCTTCGGCCCCGAGGTCAAGCGGCGGATCATGCTCGGGACCTACGCCCTCTCAAGCGGCTATTACGAGGCCTACTACGGGGCCGCGCAGCGGGTGCGGACCAAGATCGCCGAGGACTTCGCGACCGTGTTCGAGGACTTTGACTTCGTCGTCACCCCGACCAGCCCGTGGGTCGCCTTCCCGCTGGATTCCAAGACGGGCGACCCGCTGGCCATGTACCTGAATGACTTCTGCACCGTTCCCATGTCGCTGGCCGGAACGCCGGCGATCTCGCTGCCCTCGGGTCTCAGTGACGGGCTGCCGGTCGGTTTTCAGCTCGCCGGCCCGGCCTTCAGCGAGGGGCGGATGCTCGACGCCGCCTACGCGCTGGAGCGCGCGATCGGCTTTGACCCCAGCGGGGGGCGGATGTGAGCGGCTTTGAGCCCGTCATCGGGCTGGAGATTCACGTCCAGCTCAAGACCCGGACGAAGATGTTCTGCGGGTGCGAGTTGTCGTTTGACGATCCGCCCAACATCCACACCTGCCCGGTGTGCCTCGGCCTGCCGGGGGCGCTCCCGGTGCTCAACGGCCGGGCCGTGGAGTTCGGGGTCATGATCGGGCTGGCGCTGGGCTCGGAGATCGCCCCGCGCTCTCTGTTTCACCGCAAGAACTACTTCTATCCGGACTCCCCGAAGGGCTACCAGATCTCCCAGTACGACGTCCCGCTGTGCAGTGGCGGACGCCTGGGCGAGGTGCGAATCCACCGCGTCCACCTCGAGGAGGATGCGGCCAAGCTCGTGCACGTGGGTGAGAGCGGCCGCATCCACGGCTCAGACCGCAGCGTCGTCGACTTCAACCGCTGCGGGACGCCGCTGGTGGAGATCGTCACCGAGCCCGATCTGCACTCGGCCGAGCAGGCCCACGAGTGGCTGATCCTGCTTCGGACGACGCTGCGCCAGCTCGGTGTGTCTGACGTAAAGATGGAGGAGGGCTCGCTGCGCGCCGACGCCAACGTCTCGATCCGGCCCGCGGGGAGCTCGGAGCTGGGGACCAAGACCGAGCTCAAGAACATGAACTCGTTTCGTTACCTCGAGCGCGGCGTCAACGCGGAGATCAAGCGTCAGACGGACATGGTCGAGTCCGGACACGCAGTGGCCCAGGAGACGCTGCACTTCGACCCGGGCTTGGGTCGGCTGACCTCACTGCGCTCTAAGGAGGAGGCCCACGACTACCGGTACTTCCCCGAGCCCGACCTCGTCCCGCTGTGGGTCGATCAGGACACGCTGCGGGAGACCGAGGCGCGGCTGCCCGAGCTGCCGATCGCCCGCGCGGAGCGCTTTGAGCGCGAGCTGGGGCTGGCCCCCGACCGGGCGCGCGAGCTCGCCTTCCGCCGCGAGCTCGGCGACTACTACGAGCGGGCGCTGGCCGCCGCTGACGACGGGACCGGTGCGGCTGTAGCCGTGGCCAACTGGATCCCGCTGCTCGTGCGCGGGATTGGCTCCGACGCCGATCCAGCCGAGAGTCGAGTGACCCCGGAAGCCCTGGCGGCGCTGGCGGCGATGGTCGACAAGCGCGAGGTCAGCCGCGACGCGGCGCGGGAAGTTCTGACCATCCTGGTCAACGAGGGAGGCGAGCCCGGTGCGATCATCGAGCGCGAAGGGCTGGGGGCGATCGCCGAGGACGGCAACGAGCTCCAGGACCTGGTCGAGTCCGGACAGGCCGTGGCCCAGGAGACGCTGCACTTCGACCCCGGCTCGGGCCGGCTCACCTCACTGCGCTCCAAGGAGGAGGCCCACGACTACCGGTACTTCCCCGAGCCCGACCTCGTCCCGCTGTGGGTAGATCTGGACACGCTGCGGGAGACCGAGGCGCGGCTGCCCGAGCTGCCGATCGCCCGCGCGGAGCGCTTTGAGCGCGAGCTGGGGCTGGCCCCCGACCGGGCGCGCGAGCTCGCCTTCCGGCGCGAGCTCGGCGACTACTACGAGCGGGCGCTGGCCGCCGCTGACGACGGGACCGGTGCGGCTGTAGCCGTGGCCAACTGGATCCCGCTGCTCGTGCGCGGGATTGGCTCCGAGACCGATCCAGCCGAGAGTCGAGTGACCCCGGAAGCCCTGGCGGCGCTGGCGGCGATGGTCGACAAGCGCGAGGTCAGCCGCGACGCGGCGCGGGAGGTTCTGACCATCCTGGTCAACGAGGGAGGCGAGCCCGGGGCGATCATCGAGCGCGAAGGGCTGGGGGCGATCGCCGAGGACGGCAACGAGCTCCAGGACCTGGTCGACCGGGCGCTGGCGTCCGACCCCGATGCGGTGACCAAGCTGCGCGAGGGCAACATGAAGGCGATCGGGCCGCTCGTGGGCTTTGTGATGCGCGAGACCAAGGGCCGCGCGGATGGGGGAGAGGTCACGCGCCTGATCCGAGAGCGCGTGAAGCTCCTTTAAAGCGAAAGAGCCGCGTGGGCTTCAAGCCACGCGGCTCATCTCAATTCGCTAACTCAAGCTCAGTCCATACGGCGAGAAAGAACTCGGACCACGGCACCGGCGCCGAGAAGAGTGGCGCCTCCGACTGCCAACAGGATCGCATCGAGCCCGGTAAAAGGCAGCGTACTCGCGGCTGTGGCGTTGGTGGTGTTCTGGGTCTTACTGGCCGTGACAGAGCACAAAGCCGGCGTGTTGTAGCTCCCGCAGGTTGAACTGTCTGCGAAAGCAGATGCTGGCGCCATCAGAGCAAGAGCTATGACGAGCGCGAGAACGCGTTTCAAAATGTTGCCCTCCTTGAATCCTTTCTGGCCGAATCCGCTAACTACAGCGGTTACCCCGAGGGGCAATCTTATACCAACTGTCATCAGACCTACAAGAGGCGACTGTTTACGCCCTTTTCCTGCCTTTAGCCATTAGAACCGCGTCGCTAATGATTTCCGGCGCTCAGCGGGCGATTTCGAACAGGGGCACGGCCTCGGCGTAGGTGAGCGGACGGGCCGAGAAGACACGCTGGAGGCCGACCCTGATCGGGGGCTGGCGGTTGTTGATGGAGTAGGCGTGGCGCAGCGCCCGGGCCGCCGCCGGGCGTTCGCCGAGGGCGGAGTCGGCCAGGCCGGTTCCGAGCCAGGGCAACCAGGACCCCGGTTCTCGATCGATCGCCTGGGCAAAGCGCTGCCGGGCGACCACGTTCTGTCCCTCCGAGAGGGCGAGCAGGCCGGCCCGGGTTCCGGCATCGGAGTTCAGCGGGTTCAGATCCGCGGCGAGTTGAAGATCATGGAGCGCCGCCGCGGGGTCACTGGCGCCGATGTCGCTGGCCATCGATACCTCCCGGACAGACAGGTAGGGCAGCGTCAGGACGACCGTGGCGGCGATCAGCCCGACGGCGGCGCCAGCGGCAACCGCTACGCGCGCGGCACGGCGAGGGCGCACGCCGGGAGCCGCCTCGGGCGCCCCCGCAGGTGACGGCTCGCGGGCGAGCGCTCCGGCCACGGCCAAGAAGCCCAGCGCCGGGCCGGTCAGCGCCGGGATCTCCCAGAACCAGTCGACCGAGCCGTGAACCAGCCACACGGTCACCGGCAGCAGCGCGGCGGCGGCGGCCATCTGGGCGATCGGAGGCCCACGCCGGCGCGCGCGGACTGCGGCCGTGATCGCGGCGCCCAGGAAGACGCTGAAGAGCAGGAAACCCACCAGACCCGTCTGGGCGAGGAGCCGGAGCTCGAGGCT
>DASXHG010000067.1:0-12917 GCA_036488625.1 Solirubrobacteraceae bacterium
TTGCCCGAGTTCTTCCCCCCCTTGCTGGACGCATCAGGCGTGTTGGCGATAGCCGCGGCCCGGGACTTGCTCATTCCCTTCTTGCGCAGCCCTTCGTACTGCTTGTCGTCCTTGATGCTCGGACCGTGATCCTTGGCCATATCGGTTCTCCCTTCGCCGCTCGCGGGTTATCACTGGCTCCTTACCCACTCTTGCCTGACCCTGACACGAGCCAGTGAAGGCGGACCGAGCGTCGTCCAACTCGGGGCCGAGACCGCGATACGGCGGGTGGGATTCGAACCCACACGTCCCGAAGGACAATGGCTTTTGAGGCCATCGTGTCTACCGTTCCACCACCGCCGCGTGGCGGGGCAAGTCTAGAGGTGCCGCGGGGCGCCTACTCGCTAAGGACGAGGCCCATCAGCTCGCCGGCCACGGCTGGGGGCGCGATCAGGATTCCTTCGGGCTCGTCACCGCGCGGGGGCAGCAGCTCAACCGTCAGCCCGGTGCGGGCGGCGATGAGTTGCCCGGCGGCTCGGTCCCACAGCTTCAGGCCGCGCTCGTAGTAGGCGTCGTAGCGGCCGCAGGCGGCCCAGCACAGGTCAAGGGCGGCCGCGCCGGCTCGGCGGATATCCCGAACCCGGGGCAGGACGCGACGCAGCACCTCGGCCTGGCGGGCGCGGACGTCGGCCTCGTAGCCAAACCCGGTGGAAACCAGGCAGACGCTCAGATCGTCCTGCCGGGAGGAATGAATCGGCTCGCCGTTGAGCTCGGCGGCGCCGCTGCGTGTGGCCGAGAACGCCTCTTGGCGGATCGGATCGAGCACGACTCCGACCAGACCCCCGTCGGTGTCCTCACAGGCCACGCTGACGGCGAACTGCGGGACGCCGAAGAGGAAGTTGGTCGTGCCGTCGAGCGGGTCGATCACCCAGCGCAGTTCGCCCTCGCCGGTGGCGCCGCCCTCCTCACCGAGGATGGCGTCCTGGGGCCGGCGCTCGGCCAGCACGCGCCGGATGGCGCGCTCGGCCTCGACGTCGGCCTCGGAGACGAGGTCCGTCGGTGAGCTCTTGGACTGAACCCCGCGGCCGTCACCGCCAAAGCGCGGCACCAGCTCGTCGGCCGCCGCCTGTGCGGCCGCGCGAGCGACCGCCAGGAGCTCCGCTTCCAGAGACGAGTCGCTCACCCGCACGTTTATAACGATCGCCCCCACGTCATGTGTGGCCGATCCGTGGACGACCCGTCTGGTCGATCCGTGGACGACCCGTCTGGTCGATCCGTGGGCGACGCGTGTGGCCACGCCGGGGACGAGGCGCGAGAACCCGGCCCGGCCTGTGATCATGGCCGGCCATGGGCGTAGCTGAAACCATCAACGGCCTCGACGCGTTCCCGGCTCGCGGGGCCGGAACCAACTCCGAACGCCGAGCCGCACTGTGGCTGGCCGAAGAGCTGCGCACGCCACGGCGCGAGGCGACCATCGAGACCTTCTGGTCGCGTACGAACTGGGCGCTCGCCAATGCCTGGCACGCCGGGCTGGCGGCCGTGGGCAGCCTGATCACCGTGGCCTCGCCGAGGGCGGGCGGAGCGGTGGTCATCGTCGCCCTCCTGTCCGCACTCCTGGACGCGCTCACCGGTGTCTCTCTGGGCCGGCGCCTGACCCGCGAGCACGCCAGCCAGAACGTGGTCAGCCCGCCGCCGGCCGGGGCCCCACGCGTGCGCCTGCTGATCACGGCCAACTATGACGCCGGCCGGATGGGTTTCGTGCACCGTCCCTTTCTTCGCCGTCCCGCCGCTCACCTGCGCAACCTCCTCGGTCCGCTGGCCGTCGGCTGGCAGGGCCTGCTCGTGATCGCCTGCCTGTGGGTCCTGGCCACGGCGATCCTCCGGGACGGCGGCACCAGCGGAGCGAGCATCGCCGTCCTCCAGGTGATCCCCACCGCCGGGCTCGTGCTCGCTGCCGCCGGCCTGCTCGAGCTGGGCGGGTCGACCTTCGGGCCGGCGGCCGGCGACAACGGCAGCGGCACGGCGCTCGCCCTGGCGCTGGTCCGGGCGCTCGACGCCGCCCCGCCGCGCCATCTCGGAGTCGAGGTCGTGCTGCAGGGCGCCGGGGACGGCTCCATGTCCGGCCTCGCCAAGCATCTGCGACGCCATCGACGCGAGCTTGACCCCGGCGAGGTGATCGTGCTCGGACTGGGGGCCTGCGGTGGCGGCCATCCGTGCTGGTTTCGGAGCGACGGAGCGCTCCTGCCGCTGCGTTTCCTCCCCCGGCTGATCCAACTCGCCGAGCAAGCATCGGCGCAGGTGCCGGAGGTCGGCGCCCGGGCCCACCGCGGCCGCGGCATCTCCCCGGCCTACCCAGCCCGGCTGCGCGGGCGCCCGGCGATCACGATCGGAGCCGTCGACAGCGCCGGCCTCGTGCCTCGTTCGCACCTGCCTACTGACACTCCGGATCGGGTCGAAACCGCCGTCGCCGACCGGGTCCTGGAGTTCGCTCTCACCCTCACCGACGTCATCGACGCCGGCCTTCCGGCGGCGAGCCGCCCGGCTGCTTCGACCCCCGATCCCGGAGCGCCCGGCCCCGTACCCCAGACGTAGGGGCGAGCACCGTCGCGCCTGAGGCCGAACTAGACTCCCGGCCTCGTGACCCGCCCTGTCTGCATCGTTGGGGGAACCGGGGCGCTTGGCTTCGGACTCGCGGTGAGGCTGGGTCGCGCCGGCGTCCCGATCGTGATCGGCTCTCGTGACGCCGAGCGCGCGCACGAGGCCGTCAGGCGAGCCCACGAGCGCATCCCGGAGGGCACGTTCAGCGGAGCTCAGAACGCCGAGGCGGTGACCGAGGCCGAGATCGTCATCCTCAGCGTCCCGTTCCGCTCGCAGTCCGAGACGCTGACCAACCTCAAGCCGGCGCTCAGCGCCGAGCAGCACGTGATCATCGACGCCACCGTGCCGCTCGCCGCTGCCGTGTCTGGCAAGGCCACCCGGACGCTCGGTGTCTGGCAGGGATCGGCGGCCCAGCAGGCCCAAGAGATGGTCCCCGACGGGGTCCGCGTGGTCTCCGCCTTTCACACCATCAGTGCCGCGCTGCTGACCGACCTCGATCACGAACTCGATGAGGACGTGCTCGTGTGCGGTGACAAGCGCGCTGACAAGGAGAAGGTGTCGCAGCTGATCGACAAAATCACCGGTCTGCGAGCCGTGGACTGCGGGCCGCTGGAGATGGCCCGGATCGTCGAGCAGTTCACGGCCCTGCTGATCTCGATCAACGTGCGTCACAAGGTGCGCGCCGGGATCAAGATCACCGGCCTGGACCATTGACCCAGATCACGGGACGGGACGGTCGGATCCGGTGAGCGACGGGCCGGTTGTGATCCTGGCCGGCGGCACCGGCGGGGCGAAGCTGGCCCGCGGGATGCTGGACGTGGTCGGTGGCGAGAACCTCGTCGTGATCGTCAATACCGGCGACGACATCGAGATCTACGGCAGCTACGTCTCCCCCGATCCCGACCTGGTCACGTTCTGGCTGGCTGACCGGATCGACAGCCGCGGCTGGGGGCTGGAGGGAGACACGTTCCAGGTCATGGACGGCCTGCGCGAGCTCGGGATCGAGGTGTGGTTCAACCTCGGCGACCGGGACCTGGCCATCTGCCTGGAGCGCGCACGGCGACTGAAGAGCGGAGAGCGCCTGACGGAGGCCCAACAGGCGCTCGCCTCCGCCCTCGGCGTGGCGGCGCGGGTTCTGCCGATGGCCGACCAGCCGGTCCGCACGCGAGTGCAGGCCGATCAGCAATGGTGGTCGCTACAGGAGTTCTTGATCCGCCGCCGCGGACAGGGCGAGGTTCAGGACGTCGACTTCCGGGGCCGCGGCGCAGCCCGCCCCACGCCGGAGGTCCTGGCAGCGATCGCCGACGCCCGGGCGATCATCATCGGTCCCTCCAACCCGGTCATCTCGATCGGCCCGATCCTGGCCGTACCCGGGCTGAGCGAGGCGATCGTGGCCAGCACCGCCCCGACCGTCGCCGTCAGCCCGATCGTCGGCGGGGCGATCGTCAAGGGCCCGACGGAGTCGTTCATGCGCTGGCGCGGGCAATCGCTCGACGGCGCCGGGATCGCCAATGTCTACACGCCGCTGCTGGATGGGATCGTCGCCGACGAGCCGAGCGCGCCCCTGCCGATGCTCGAGACGAGCACGCTCATGAACGACCCCGAGAGCCGTCGTAGGCTGGCTGAGCAGACGCTGCGCTTCGCGCTCACCCTCTCGCAGTAGCGTCTCGAAGACATGCCGGGAACCCTCGCCATCCTCCCCATCAAGAGCTTCGCCGACGCCAAGCAGAGGCTCAGCCCAGCGCTTGACAACGTCACGCGGAGCGTCCTCGTGGAGGCCATGTTCACCGACGTGCTCCGCGCCCTCAGCCGCTGCGAGACACTCGACGCCATCATCGTCGTCACCGGGGACAACGTCGCTCACCGGATCGCCGAGGGCTACGGCGCGCAGGTCGTCGTCGACGATCAGCGGGGACACAACCACGCCGTCACGCTCGGCGTCCGCCAAGCCCTCGAACTGGACGCCGAGCGCGTCCTGCTCGTGCCCGGAGACTGCCCGCTGCTGGATCCGACCGAGGTCGACGAACTCGTCAGCGCAAGCATGCAGACCGGCTCGGTGGTCATCGTTCCCGATCGCCATGGCACCGGCACCAACGCGCTCCTCATCACGCCGCCCGACGCCTTTCACCCGGCCTTTGGCCACGGCAGCCGTGAGCGCCACGAGGAGCGGGCCGCGGCCGCGGGGTTGTCCACCAGCACGGTCACGGTCTTCACCCTCGCCCTCGACGTCGACACACCCGAGGACCTCGAGGCAATGCAAGCCGCACTGACCGCGCGCCGCGGCGGCGCCGCCCACACCCGGGGCATGCTGGCCCAGATGGCGCGCACCGCGGGGCAGTGATGCTGAGCGCAGTCGCGCTCGACGGCGTACCGGAGATCTCCGCCGGCGACGATCTGGCCGAGCTGCTGGCGGCGGCCATGCCCGAGGGCCGGCCGCAACCGGGTGACGTGCTGGTCGTCGCTCACAAGGTCGTCTCCAAGTCCGAGGGCCGCACGCGACGTCTGTCGAGCGTGAAACCGACGGCCCGCGCCGAGGGCCTCGCCACGCTCCTCGGCAAGGACCCCCGCCACGTTCAGGTGGTCCTCGACGAGACCCAAGAGGTGCGCCGAGCCGACCACGGCGTGCTCATCTCGGTCACCCACCACGGGTTCGTGTGCGCCAACGCCGGCGTCGATGCCTCAAACGCACCCGATGACGACACCCTGATCCTGCTCCCCACCGACCCCGACCGCTCGGCCCGGCACCTGCGCGACCGACTCCGGGTGCTGACCGGTCATGCTCTGGGCGTGCTGATCACCGATTCGTTCGGGCGCGCGTGGCGCCACGGGCAATGCGATGTGGCCATCGGCGCCGCCGGCCTGGCACCGCTCGAGGACTGGCGGGGCCGGACCGACGCCCGCGGGCGCCAGCTCACGGCGACGTGGATCGCCGTCGCCGATCAACTCGCCGCGGCCGCCGACCTGGCTCGAGCCAAGAACGCTGGGCAGCCCGCGGTGCTGATCGCGGGGGCGCAGCGGCATGTGATCGAGAAGGACGGACCGGGAGCGGTCGCGCTGCTGCGCGATCCCGAGCACGACCTGTTCCGTTGACTCCCGTAGACGCTCCCGAGAGCTACGGGGTGGCCGAAATCCGGCCCGTCTGGCGGTCGGCGAGTACGGCAGGCTGCTCATCGGGCGCCGGGACCTGTTCCTCTCGGGGATATAGCGCGCGGTAGAGCAGCGCGGCAGCGGCACCCCCCAGTGGCGGTGCGACGATGAACACCCACAGCTGCTTCAGAGCCGAGGACCCGACGATCAACGCCGGGCCGAGCGATCGCGCGGGGTTGACCGAGGTGCCAGTGAGCGGGATCCCCACGAGATGCACGCAGGCGAGGGCGAGGCCAATGGCCAGGCCGGCGGCAGCCGGCGACCCGATCCGGCTGGTCGCCCCGAGGACCACGAACGTGAAGATCAGGGTGAGTACGAACTCGGCCGCGAAGGCGCTGCCCGCCCCGATGCCAACGATCGAATTAGCCCCGTATCCATCGGCTCCCAGCCCCACGGTGCTCGTCGAGTAGCCCGGCGCTCCTGAAACAACCGCCCAGAGGATCACGGCTCCGAGAATGCCGCCGATGAATTGCGCAACCAGATACCGGAGGCCTTCCGCGACGCCCATCCGCCCCGAGACCAGAAAAGCCACTGTGACCGCCGGGTTGATGTGGCAGCCGGTGATGGGCCCGAGGGTGTAGGCCAGCGCAACCAGGATCAGGCCGAACGCCAACGCGGTGGCGACGATCCCGGCTGAAGGACTGGCGCCGGTGAGTTTGAAGCCGAAGCTGAGCGTGGCCACGCCGACGCCGACGATGACCAGCAGCGCCGTGCCGACCAGTTCGGCTAGGAGCTTACGTAGATCCGCTGCCGCCATCGGAAACCTGCCCCCACGAGAGACCCGCTATGTCAGAACCCGGTCGCACCCAAGCGACCACCCTCAAGACCATACTCCCCGGCGCCTCCCCGATTGGAGCGAACCCACTGAGCGAATTCCGCGGCGCCCTCAGCCGACCCCGGGGCCCGGCTCAGTCGAGACGGGGTGCGCCCACGGCGTGAAAGCCGCCGTCGACGTGGATGATCTCGCCCGAGATCGCCCGCGCGTAATCCGACAGCAACCAGCAGATCGCGCTCGCCACCGGGGCCGGGTCGTCGATGTCCCAGCCCAGCGGAGCCTGTGAGCGCCACAGTTCGGCCAGCGAGTCAAATCCGGGAATGCCCCGCGCCGCCACGGTGCCCAGCGGCCCGGCCGAGACCAGGTTGACGCGGATGCCCTGGGGGCCGAGGTCGCGAGCCAGGTAGCGCGAGACCGACTCCAGCGCCGCCTTGGCCACGCCCATCCAGTCGTAGATGGGCCACGCGACGCTGGCGTCGAAGTCGAGGCCGACGACACTGCCGCCGTCGTTCATCAACGGTGCCACGGCGCCGCCGAGCGCCTTGAGCGAGAACGCGCTGGTCTGAAACGCGGCCATCGCGCTCTCGGCGGGCGCGGTCATGAACTTGCCCCCCAGCGCGTCCTGAGGCGCGAAGGCGATCGCGTGCAAAACGCCGTCCACTCCCCCCCACCGCTCGCGCAGTGACTCGGTCAGGGCCTCGAGATCGGCGGTCTCGTTGACGTCCAGCTCGAGGACGTCGACGGGCGTGGGTAGACGCTGGGCCGCGCGCTCGGTCATACGCTTGACGCGGCCGAAGCTGGTCAGCAGCACCTCGGCGCCTTCGCGCTGAGCCTGCTCGGCGGCGTGGAAGGCGATCGAGTCCTTGGTGATGACGCCGGTGATCAGCAGGCGCTTGCCGCTGAGGATCACCGACGCTCGTCCATGCCGGCGGCGAACGCATCCAGCGCCACGGCCAAGCGATCCCGAGTCTCGACCGGAGCGATGATCTCGTCCACGAAGCCCTCGGCGGCCGCGCTCTGGGCGCGCAGATGCTCGTGCGCGTAGGCGTCGGCGAGGCGATCACGCTCGGCCTCGAGGTCACTCGCCACCCGAAGCTCGCGGCGGTTGACGATGCCCACGGCGGCCTTGGCGGCCATGATCCCGAGCTCGGCCTCGGGCCAGGCCAGGACCAGGTCAGCGCCGAGGTCGCGCGAGTTCATCGTGATGTAGGCGCCGCCGTAGGACTTGCGCAGCACGACGGTCAGCTTGGGCACCGTGGCCGAGGCGAAGGCGCGCACGAGCTGGGCGCCCCGGCGGATCACGCCGGCCTGCTCCTGGCGGGTCCCGGGCATGAAGCCCGGCGTGTCGACGACGGCCAGCAGCGGCACCCCGAACGAGTTGCAGAAGTCAACGAAGCGGGCTGCCTTCTCCGAGCCCTCGGCGTCGAGCACGCCCCCGAGGTAGCGCGGCTGATTGGCGACGACGCCGACCGGGCGCCCGTCGATCCGGGCCAGCGCGGTGACGATGTTGCGGGCCCAGCGGGGATGCAGCTCCTGCAGGCTGTCGGCGTCGATGATCGCCGCCAGCGCGTCGCGGACGTCGTAGGCGCTGCGCTGGGCGCTGGGCACGAAGTCTCCGGGGTCGGCGTGCTCGGGCGGCCGCGGAGTGATCCGAATCGGCGCTCCGCCGGTCGTGGCCGGGAGGTAGCTGAGCAGCGTGCGCACGCGGGCGGCGGCGCTGGCCTCGTCGCGCTCGACCAGGTGGCAGACGCCGTTGCGGTCGTGGACGTGCGGGCCGCCGAGGCCGGCGGCGTCGATCTCCTCGCCCAGGGCCTCGCGGACGACGCCCGGACCGGTGAGGAACATCGCCGCTTCCTCGGTCATGATGATCAGGTCGGTGAGCGCCGGCGAGTAGGCGCCGCCCCCGGCCGAGGCTCCGGACACGATCGAGATCTGCGGCACGCGGCCGGTCAGGGCCACGGTTTGGCGGAAGATCCGTCCGTAGCCGGCCAGCGCAGCCGTGCCCTCCTGCATCCGTGCCCCACCGGACTCGACGAAGGAGACGACCGGCATACCCGCGCGCTCGGCCATGCCGAGCAGACGGACGATCGTGTCGGCGTGGCGCTCACCCAGGCTCCCGCCGAGGAAGGCGCCGTCCTGGGCGTAGCACGCCACCGGGCGGCCGTTGACCAGGCCGGTACCGGCCACGACGCCGTCTCCGGCGATCGCCCGGTCACCGAGCCGCGTCGAACGCACGCTCGAGCGCAGCAGGCGCAGGCTGCCCGGATCACACAGGGCCTCGAGGCGGCCGAGCGGGCTCAGGCGCTGCGTGCCGGTGGTGACCGCGGTGGCACTCATGCGGCAATGACCTCAGCGGCTCGGAAGGCCAGGGCGACGTTGTGGCCGCCAAAGGCGAACGAGTTCGAGATGGCCAGCGGCGGATGGCCGTTGCCGGTGATCAGCGGCCGGGACTCGCCGGGGACGTAATCCAGGTCAAGCTCGGGGTCGGGCTGCTCGAGCCCGAGCGTCGGCGCGATCACGCCGGTGATCAGGGTGCGGATCGTGGCCACCGCCTCCACCGCACCGGCGGCACCGAGCAGGTGGCCGATCGAGGATTTGGTCGAGGAGACCGGGACGCGATGAGCGTGTTCGCCGAGGGCCAGTTTCAGGGCGGCCGTCTCGGCGGCGTCGTTGAGCTGCGTCGATGTGCCGTGGGCGTTGACGTAATCGAGCTCGTCGGGGTCGGCCCCGGCGTCGCTGAGCGCGAGCGTGATGGCCCGGCTGGCCGGGCCTCCGGTCGGCTCGGGGGCGGTCAGATGAAAGGCATCCGAGGTCGAGCCGTAGCCGGCCAGCTCGGCCAGGATCGTCGCCCCGCGCGCCTGAGCCGCCTCGGCCTCCTCGAGCACGAGCATCGCCGCGCCCTCGCCCATGACAAACCCGTCGCGGCGCAGGTCGAAGGGGCGCGAGATGCCGACCGGCGAGAGGGCCTGCAGGGCGTTGAAGCACGCGAAGCCGAACTCGGTCAGCGTCGCCTCGGCGCCGCCGCAGACGACGGCGTCGGCATCGCCGTACTGGATCATCCGCAGCCCCGAGCCCAGCGCGTGACCGCCGCTCGCGCAGGCGGAGACGACCCCGTAGCTCTGGCCGCGCAGGCCGTGCTTCATCGAGACGGCCGCGGCGGCGGCGTTGGGCATGTACTGCGGGATGCCCAGCGGCGACACCATCTTGGCTCCGCGGTCGCGCATCACGTCGTGCTGGGTCTCGACGGTGTCGATCCCGCCGATCCCGGTCGCCACCACGCACCCGATACGCATCGGGTCATACGGAGCCTGGCCGTCCCAGCCGGCCTGGCCGAGAGCCTCGGCGGAGGAGACGACGGCAAACTGGGCGAAGCGATCCAGGCGCCGGGCCTCCTTGACCGACAGGAAGTCCTTGGCCTGGAAATCGCGGCAGGCGCCGGCCCCGTCGGTGATCCCGACGACGCCCTCCGCCCACCGCTCGTGCAGCGGCGTCGCGCCGACCCCGAGCGGGCTGACCGCGCCGATTCCGGTGACGACGACCTTCCTCCTGTCCGGCCGGGAGCTCACTACGAGGCCCGCTCGACGATCAGGTCGATGGCGTCGCCGACGGTCTTCAGCTGCTTCATGTCCTCGCCCTTGAGAACGACCCCGTACTCATCCTCGACGACCTGGGCCAGCTCGACGAGATCCAGCGAGTCGATGTCCAGCTCCTCGAACGTGGCGCTGCGAGTGATCTGGCTCTCGTCGGGCCCGAAGCTGGCCAGCGTCTCGACGACACGGCCCTGGACCTGCTCAGTGGTCACAGACATTCCTGCTCCTTTCGAAGGTGGTGTTCATGCCGCAAGGCCCCCGTCTACGGATAGCACTGCCCCCGTGACATAGCTGGCCTCACCAGAGAGGAGAAAGCGTACGCATGCCGCCACCTCCTCCGGAGTTCCCGCTCGGCGCGCTGGGACCTGCGCCAGCAGATCCTGGTTGACCCCTTCGGTCATGTCGGTCTCGATCCACCCGGGGGCGACGGCGTTGATCGTGATTCCGCGCCGGGCGACCTCGACGGCGGCGTTCTTGGTCAACGCGATCACCCCCGCCTTGGCGGCGGCGTAATTGGGCTGCCCGGGGTTGGCGCGCAGACCGACGACCGACGACACGTTCACGATCCGCCCGGCGCGGGCGCGGAGCATCGACTTCAGACCCCGGCGGGTGAAGCGAAAGACGGCGTTCAGGTCGGTCTCGATCACGGCGTTCCAGGCCTCGTCGCTGAGCGACGGCGTGAGGTTGTCGTCACTGATCCCGGCGTTGTTGACCAGGCCTAGGACCGGCGCCGCGAACTGCTCTTCCAGTGAGGCGAACAGAGCGTCCGGAGTGCCCGGATCGGCGACATCGCCCTGGAGGGCCACGGCCTGTCCGCCGGCCGCCTCGATTGCCGCCACCACCGACTCCGCGCCCTCCCGGCCGCTGCGGTAGTTGACGCCCACCCGCCAGCCGTCGGCGGCCAGGGCCTGGGCGACGGCGGCCCCGATCCCGCGTGAGGCGCCGGTGACCAGCGCACATCCGCCCTCGGTCAGATCAGCCATGTTCGCCCCATTCGAGAACCGCGCCCCCCCAGGTGAAGCCGGCGCCGAAGGCGCTCAGCAGGACGCGAGCTCCGGGCCGCAGGCGCCCGTCCTGCTCGGCGGCAGCCAGGGCCACCGGCAGCGTCGCCGCTGATGAGTTGCCCAGCAGCTCGATGCAGTCCACGACGCGCTCCGGGTCCAGCCCGAGCCGCTCGCCCAGGGCCCGTGTGATGCGGGCGTTGGCCTGGTGATAGACGAACAGATCGATATCCCCCAGCTCGAAGCCCGCGCGGGTTGCGGCGTCGATCGTCACCGCGCTCATGCGGGCGATTGCGTGGCGGAAGACCTCCGGGCCATCCATGCGGATAACCCGCTCGGCGTGCGTGGCGATGATCGTCTCGGCCTGCGACCCGTCGGCCCCGAGCACGATCGGACCGATCACACCGCGGCCGGGACCGCCCGGGCCGAGCACCACGGCGCCGGCGGCATCCGCGAACAGCGGCGCGGTCTTGCGGTCCTCGTAGTCGGTCACGCGCGTGATGAAGTCGGCTCCGATGACCAGCGCGTGCTCGGCGCGGCCGCACTCGATCTGGGCGGTGCCCTGGGCCAGCGCGACCAGGAACCCGCTGCAGGCGGCCCCGACATCGAAGGCGCCGGCGCGCTCGGCGCCGAGCGCGTGAGCGACGATTGGCGCCGCGTTGGGAGTGATCTCGTCCGGAGTCATCGTGGCCACGATGACCAGGTCCAGCTCGCTCGCCGACAGCCCGGCCCGCTCCAGCGCCGCCTCCCCGGCCCGGGCCGCGAAGTCGGTCAGGCGCTCGTCGGGCGCCGCCCGCCGCCGCTCGCGGATCCCCGTGCGCGACAGGATCCATTCCTCGGTGATGCCGAGCTGCTGTGCGAGCTCGCGGGTCGTCAGACGGCCCTCGGGCAGGGCCGTCGCGACCGACATGATGCCGGCCGTCCGCAGCGCCAGCGGCGCGCCCATCGCGCGCGGTTCAGCGATCCCGGCCGGCAGGTCAACCATTGACGAGCTCCACGTCGCGCAGGGTCCGCTTGGCGAGACCGCTGAGCACGCGCCCGGGGCCGACCTCGATGAAGCGGCTCACGCCGAGCTCGTCCAGGGCGAGCAGCGTCTCGCGCCAGCGCACCGGGCTGGTCAGCGCGTCGGCGAGCTCGCGGCGAGGGTCGGTGAAGGGACGGGCGGTGACGGCGGACAGGACCGGGACCTGCGGCTCAGAAAACTCAGTCGCGGCGAGCGCGGCCTCGAACTCGGGAAGCGCCGGGACCATCATCGGTGAGTGAAAGGCGCCTGTGACGTCGAGCTCCATGGCCCGCAGGCCGAGCTCCTTGGCGTGGCTCACGGCGCCCGGAAGTGCGCCTCGGGCGCCCGATAGCACGACCTGTTGGGGGGAGTTGTCGTTGGCGACCACGAGGTCGTGGGCGTGCGCGACCTCGGGGGCACGCTCCGAGGCGCCGGCGCCCATGACCACGACCATGCCGCCACCACCGCCCCTGACCCCGGCCTCGTGCATCAGCCGACCACGCAGCGTCACCAGCTTCAAACCATCGGACTCGCTCAGTGCGCCGGCCGCGACCAGCGCGGCAAGTTCTCCCAGTGAGTGACCGGCCATGAAGTCCCCGGAGGGCGAGTCCAGCGCCGCCCAGCCGGCCAGGCTGGCGGTGAAGATTGCCGGCTGGGCGAAGTTCGTGCCCTCGCCCGCGCGGGGGAACGGATCCTCGCCGACGGCGGCGATGACCATCTCGAGCAGCTCCGGCCGCGTGCGCTGCACCGCCTCGCGCATGTCAGCGGTCTGGCTGCCCTGCCCCGGGAACAGGATCGCAGTCGTTGGCCTCATTCAGAGCAAC
>DASXHG010000119.1:0-7664 GCA_036488625.1 Solirubrobacteraceae bacterium
CGCCGTCGGGCATGAACGCGGCCATCGTGGCGGCTGCGTCAAGCAGGATCAGCTTGCCCTCTCGGGAGGCCTCGAAGGGATCGATCGCCGCGGCTCTCAACTCGGCCTCAAACGCGCGGCGATGGGCTTCGGTGGCGATCACGATCGCCGCTCCGTCTCTCCGGATGGCTTCGCCCAGATACCGGCCGACCGTCTGCGCCAGCTCGGACTCGTCATCGTAGAACTGGACGACATGGTCGCCTGCGTGAATCGCGATGTCCGCTGCGCCGCCCGACATCAGTCCTTTTGGGGATACCCCGAACCCCCCGGGCTCACCCCATTGTCGCCGCCTTAATAATTCTCGGGCCGTGTCTGCGGGCGTCCTTTACGCGAAGGCCCCGACGCCGGTGATGTCCCGGCCGACGATCAGCGTTTGCATCGTCTCCGTTCCTTCGTAGGTATGGATCGCCTCGACGTCGGTCATGTGGCGGATGACGTGGTTCTCGAGCAGGATCCCGTTGCCGCCGAGCATGTCGCGCGCCTCGGCGCAGACCTGGCGGGCCTTGCGGGTGTTGTTGAGCTTGGCCAGGCCGGCGATCGTGTCGCTCAGCTGGCCCCGCTCGGCCAGGCGCCCGATCTGCAGGCAGTAGAGCTGCATGGCGGTGACCTCGGCCAGCATGTTCACGAGGCGCTGCTGGATGATCTGGAATCCGGCCAGGGGACGGCCGAACTGCTCGCGCCGCTTGGCGTAGGTGAGCGCGGTGTCGTAGGCGGCCACGGCATGCCCGAGCGCGGCCCACGCGCACGTGCTCCGCGTCCCGGCCAGCACGCGCGCAGCATCCTTGAAGCTGTTGGCCCCCGGCAGCCGGTTGGTGACCGGTACCTCGACGTCCTCGATCTCGATCTGCGCTTGCCAGATCGCCCGCAGCGATCCCTTGCCTTCGATGACATCGGCGTGGTAGCCCGGCGTGCCCTTCTCGACCAGAAAGCCGTTGACCTGGCCATCCTCGCCCCGCGCCCACACCACCACGACGTCGGCCAGGCTGCCGCAGCCGATCCAGCGCTTGGCTCCGTTGAGCACGTACGAATCTCCGACGCGCCGCGCGCTGGTCGCGAGGGCAACGGAATCCGAGCCGTGGTCGGGCTCGGTCAGCGCGAATGCGCCGAGCTGGTCGAGCCGGGCCATCGGCGGCAGCCAGCGGCGCTTCTGCTCCTCCGAGCCGAGCATCGCGATCGACTTCATGGCCAGCCCGGCCTGCACGCCGAGGAAGGTGCCGAGGCTCCCGTCGCCACGATTCAGCTCCATGTGGACGAGTCCGGACGCGATCGGGTCAAGGCCCGGGCAGCCGTGGCCGTGAATATCCTCGCCGACCACCCCGAGCTCGCCCAGGCGCCGGATCAGCGGCCAGGGCATCTCGGCGCGCTCCCAGTAGCCGCCGATCACCGGCAGCACCTCGTCGTCGACGAACAGGCGAACGCGGCGCAGCAGGTCGAGCTGTTCGGCGGTGAGCTGCTCGCGCAGGAAGAAGTAGTCGGTGGCCAGCCCGTGACCGAGGTCTTCGAACAGGTCAGGTGCGGTCAGCATGAGGTCCTCCACTCGGTAGTTCGGGGGCGGCGAGCGCGGTCGCGATCGCCCGATACGCCTTGCGGTTGAAGACCAGGCCGACGTGGCTCCCCGTCACCTCGACGCAGTCGGCATACGGAACCAGCGCGGCTTGCCAGCGGATCACGCCGTCGCCCTTGGAGTAGATGCTGGTCAGGCGGACGCGGTCCTCCGGGAACGGGGCCAGGAAGTCGCCGGCGAAGGCGCAGTCGCAGAGATCGGTCAGGCAAGCCGCCGACCGGGCGCGACCGGTGCGCAGCGCCATCCGGCGAGCGACGCCTGCCGCGAGCTGCGTCGGATAGCTGGTGGCGAGCATCCGGCGAAGGCCGGCGCCGATCGAGATCGCGTGTGAGACGAGCTCCGGCCGGCGAGCGCTCAGGGCACGGACGTAATGGCCGCCGCGGCTGTGACCAATCAACGCGACCCGCCGACCGTGTCGCTCGTAGAGCAGTTCGATGTGTCGGTCGATCCGCTCGGCGGCGCGATCTGAGCAGTCGAGGTTGGCGACGAATCCGCAGGTGTGCGGCCGGTAGCCGATCCGGGCCAGGAACGCGGCGAGGACCAGCAGCGTCTGGTCGCCACCGCCGAATCCGGGCAGCAGGATCACCGCACGACCGTCTCCGCGGGGCACGCCGCGTCCGTGGAACACCGGGTCAATGAGCAGCCGGTAGAGCTCGAGCTGCCAGCGCGTCTCGCGCAGGTGCTCGCCCCACCACCGGTCGCCGGGAAGGGCAGGCAGCTGATCAGTTGGCGAGGACATAGGTTCCCGGGGCCTTGGCCCGCGCTTTGTGTCCCTGGCCGCCAAGCGTCTTCGGGGCGGGCTTGCCCTCGCCCGAGCGCTTGGCCAGCCATGCGTCCCAGTCCGTCCACCAGCTACCCGGGTGCTGAGGTGCCTGGGAGGCGAACTCATCCGGCTCCTCGGGCAGCTCATCGGCGACCCGAAAGCTCGACCGGCTGTCCGGACTCGCCGGGTTCACGAGGGCCTGGATATGGCCGCTGCGGGAGAGCACGAAGCGGCGCTTGCCGCCGAACAGCAGCGCGCCCTTGTAGGCGCTCTCCCAGGCGACGATGTGATCGCTGACGCCGGCGACGAAGTACGTGTCGACGTCGACCGCACTCAGGTCCACCGGTGAGCCGAGGACCTCGAGCCGGTCCGGGTGCCTAAACGAGTTATCGAGCCCGACCTGGATGAAGTCGCGATGGAGCCCGGCCGCCAGGCGGACCGTGTCCTGGTTCCAGTAGAGGATGTCGAACGCCGGCGGCGCCTTGCCGAGGAGGTAGTTGTTGACGACGTAGTTCCAGACCAGATCGTTGGGGCGCAGCCAGGTGAACACGCCGGCCAGAGCGCGCCCGTCGAGGTACCCCGTACGCGCTGATTCGGCCACCGCCGCCGCAGCCGCGTCGCGACCGGCCAGCGCCTGCATCGTGCTCTCGGTGTCGTTGTCGAGCGCGCAGACCATCAGCGTCAGGCTGGCCACCCGATCCAACTCGCCGATATGGGCGAGGTGGCCGAGCAGTCCGGCGCTGACGATCCCTCCCGAGCAGGCCGCCGCCAAGTGGACCTTGTCCTCGGCCGTGATCGAGGCGACTGCGTCGCAGGCCTCGGCGACGGCCTGGGCGTAGGTGTCGAGGTCGAAGTGCCCTTGGGCCTGCTCGGGGTTGCGCCAGGAAATTGCGAACACCTGCTGACCCTGGGCGACGCAGTACTCGATCATGCTCCGCCCGGGGGCGAGGTCGAGCACGTAGAACTTGTTGATGGTGGGGGGGACGAACAGGAGCGGCACCTCTCGCACCTGCTTGGTCGTCGGCCGGTACTGGATCAGCTCGAAGACGTCCGTGCGCAGGACGACCGACCCCGGCGAGGCGGCCAGGTTGCCGCCGACCTCAAACTTGCTCGTGTCGACTGTGGCCGGAAGCCGCGGGGAGGTGGACAGGTCACGCACGAGCCGCTGGGTGCCACGTACGAGGTTGCTCCCGCCGGTGTCGACGGTCTCCTTGATGACCGTCGGATTGGAGAAGGGGAAGTTCGTGGGGGCGATCGCGTCGAGCACGTTGCCGGCGGCCAGCCGTGCCCGCCGCTCCGGGCGCCATTCGACCTCCGCGTCGCTGATCAACCCATCGACGGCCTCGCCCACCGCGAGGTACCCCTGGAGTACGCGGCGCAGAAGCCAGTTGTCCTCCCACGCCCGGTCGCCGAAGCGCCGATCGCTCTTGGCCGGGGCCAGCTCGGACCGCCCGGCCGCGACACGTCCGAATTGACTCGCGAGTCCGACCGCGCGCGCGGCCACCCGCCCGGGATGGCGCACCAGGCCGGCGCCGATCCTGACACCGGCACCGGGTGCGATGAACTGCGACGGCCCGCCTGAGCCGGCGTCGCTCAGCAGGACATCGAGGCCGGACTGAGCGGCCCGGCTCGTGCGACGAATGCGCGATGGCATCTGTTCGGTTGACGTGTTCTCGGTCATCGATCTCCTCCGGTTGTGCTCATGCCATAAGGCTCGCTCGTGGAGCGGGCCTGCGCATCGGGTCAAGGGCCCGAAGATCGCCACACCGGGTTGTGTGCCGCTTACAATCGGTGGCGAGGAGATTTCGTGGTCGTCCCTGCGGTAGTCACCGATCCTGCGGTCGTCGCCCTGCGTACGGCGCTCGAGCAGCGGTTGGATGAACTTTCGGACCTGGCGACGGCGCAGATCGTCGATGAGATCCCCGCCTACGCTGACTTCGACGAGCCGATGCGCCGCGACGTGTGCGACCACGTCCGCGCCCATCTGCGCGCCACGCTCGAGCACCTCGGGTCCGGCCGCGACGTCACGCGCGAGGATCTGCTCTTCGTCCGCCCCCACGCCGCCCGGCGGGCGCGGCGCGTGTCGGTCAGCGACTTCGTCCAGGCTTTCTACGTGGGCGAGCAGGTGTTGTGGCGCGCGGCGCTCGAGCTCGCCAAAGACGACGCCTCAAGGGGCGCCGCACTCACGCTCGCGTCGCACCTGCCGCGTTACTTCGAGGTGGCCACGACGCACGCGGCCGAGGTCTATGTCGAAGCGCAGGAGCAGCTCGCGGCCACGGGCGAGCGGATCCGGCGAGATCTCCTCGAGGACCTGCTCGCCGGGCGCGAGCTCGAGCTCGGTCCCCGCCTTGACGCCGCGGCCGCCGTTGGTTTGAGCGAGAAGACATCGTGCCTGGTCATCTCGGCGACCGCACAGGACACGGCCCCGGCCGATGAGGACCTGTTGCGCGGCGGTGCGGCCGCGCTGTCTCGTGCCGCGGCGGGTGCCACGTTGCCGTTGGCCGTCGTCCGCCGCGAGGAGATCGTGCTCGTCGTACCCACCCGCGAGGATGCCGCGAGCTCCCTCATATCCAGGCTCAGCGACGCGCAGCAGCGGCTGGCCGGCGCGGGCCTGCCCCTCGCGGTCGCGGTGAGCACGGTCGTGCCCGAGCTCGCGATGGTCCCCGACGCTTACCGTGAGGCATGGACGCTGCGTCATGCCCGCCGAGCGAGCCCCGGCGTGGTCTCTCTCAACGAAATGAGCGCCTTTGAGTGGCTGACGCTCCGCGCCGACGCTACCGCGAGCCGGCTCATAGCGCCCGCCGTCCACGCGTTCGTGGCCCAGGACGCCGATGACGGCGGCCCGCTGATCAGCACGTTGCGCGCCTACCTCGACTGCGACCTGAATGCTCGCCGCGCGGCGGAACGACTTCACGTCCACGTCAACACCGCGCACTACCGTCTGGGCCGGATCGCCGAGCGCACAGGTTGCGACCTGCGCCGCGTCAGCGACCTGATCGAGATCCTGATCGCCGCTCGCCTGGCCGACGCCGAGGCGACCACCTAGTAGTAGCTGCACACAATCGGGCCCGCCTGATTTCGGGTCCTGAGCCCATGGTCGGCGCGCCGCGCTTCGTCGACGCTCCTCTATGTGCCAGCACCGACCAGAGGAGCACAGATGAACGAGAGTCTTGCCACCAACCTGATCGCAGCAGCGCAGCGAGCGCCGGAGCGTCCGGCGCTGCGTCTGGACGACATCACGATCACCTACGGGGAGCTGGACGACGCCACGGCGCGGGTTGCCGGGCTCCTGCACGAGCGCGGCCTCGAGCCGGGCGACCGCGTCGGGGTCATGCTCCCCAACACGCCCGAGTTCGCGATCGTCTACTCCGGCGTGCTGCGGGCCGGCGGCGTCGTGGTGCCGATGAACGTGCTCCTCAAGCAGCGGGAGGTCGCCTTCTACCTGGGCGACGCCGAGGCGAAGCTCATCTTCGCCTCCTACGAGTTCGAGTCCTTTGCCCGCGAGGGCGCCGCTGAGGCGGGCGCGGAGTGCGTGGTGGTCGAGCCCGCGGCGTTTGCCCGGACGCTTGGCGGCGTCGAGCCCAACGCCGCCATCGCCCACCGCTCGGGCGACGACACCGCGGTCCTCCTCTACACCTCCGGTACCACCGGCAAGCCCAAAGGCGCTCAGCTCACGCATGCCAACCTGGCCGTGAACGCCGACGTCAGCAAGGCGCTGTTCTCGCTCGGGCCCGACGACGTCGTGCTCGGCGCGCTGCCGCTCTTCCACGCCTTCGGCCAGACATGCGGCCTGAACGCGACGATCGCCGCCGGCGCCTCGCTGGCGCTGATCCCGCGCTTCGACGCGGGCCGGGCGCTTGGAGTGATCGAGCGCGATCGCGTGACGGTGTTCGAGGGCGTGCCGACGATGTACGCGGCGCTGCTGCACCACCCCGAGCGAGACGGGTTCGACGCGCGCACGCTCAGAGTGTGTGTGTCGGGTGGAGCGGCGCTCGCGGTCGAGCTCCTGAGGGAGTTCGAGCGCACGTTCGACTGCGTGATCCTCGAGGGCTACGGCCTGTCGGAGACCTCGCCCGTAGCCTGCTTCAACCATCCCGACCGCGAGCGCAAGCCAGGCTCGATCGGCACCCCCGTCGAGGGGGTCGAGATGAAGCTCGTGGACCTGGATCGGCGTAACTCCGCGCCCGGGGAGGCAGGTGAGATCGCCATCCGTGGCCACAACGTGATGAAGGGCTACTGGAACCGTCCCGAAGCCACCGCTGAGGCGATCGACGAGGACGGCTGGTTCTACTCGGGCGACGTCGCCCGCGTCGACGAGGACGGTTGCTACTTCATCGTCGATCGTATGAAGGATCTGATCATCCGCGGCGGCTACAACGTCTATCCGCGTGAGATCGAGGAGGTCCTCTACGAGCACCCGGCCGTCCGCGAAGCGGCGGTGGTCGGCATCCCGCACGCCGAGCTGGGTGAAGAGGTCGCAGCAGCGGTGGCGCTCCGGCCCGGTATGCAGGCCACCGAGGCCGAGATCCGCGAGTACGTGAAGACCAACGTCGCGGCCTACAAGTACCCGCGGCGAGTCTGGTTCGTCGACGAATTGCCCAAGGGCCCGACCGGAAAGATCCTCAAGCGCGCGATCGAGCCGCCGAGCCGCGCGTGAACGCGTCCGCGAGCGCGAGGGCGAGCGCGGCGGCGACGAACGCGGCGATGCTGATGACCCCGTGGCGGAAGGCCGATGCGAAGTCGCCGTGCGATGACGCGAGCTGGTTGTAGAAGACGCTGCCGGTGACCGCGATGCCAGCGGCCGAGCCGATCCGCTGACCGGTCTGAAGCACGCCGCCGGCGCTGCCGGCGCGCTCAACCGGCACTTTGGACAGCGCCAGGGTCAGGTTGGGTGAGATCACGAGTCCGCCGCCGAGCCCGGCGACGAGCAGCGGCAGCGCCGTCCACAACGCGACGTCGTGGCCGGGATGGGCGCCGACCGCCAGCCACACGCCGGCCAGCCCGACGAGGACCGTGGCGAGCCCGAAGGCCACCAGTTTGGGGCCGCGGCGCAGTGCCTGGCGGCTCCCCGCCGATGCGGTCAGCGCCCCGCCGATCGCGAACGGTGTGGCCGACAGGCCGGACTTCCACGCCGGGTAGTGCAGCCCGAGCTGCAGATACTGGGTGAGGATGAAGAACATCGCGACGAAGCCCGCGAAGTACATGAGGCCGACGGGGGCGCCGAGCACGTACGAGCGGATCCGGAACAGGTCGAGCGACACGAGCGGCTCGCGGGTGCGGCCGTAGCGGCGCTCGTGC
>DASXHG010000183.1:0-9882 GCA_036488625.1 Solirubrobacteraceae bacterium
GGGACGTGGTTGACCATCCACGCCCGGACCAGGTTGCGGGTATCGGGCCGCGACAGGACGGCATCGTTGTGGACGACGGTGGCCAGGCCCTGGCCGAGCGCCAGCACCGTGACCAGGACGCCGGCCGCGGCCAGGGGCAGACGGCGCGTGCGCCCCAGCCAGCGGGCGGCCTCAACCAGCCCGTAGGCGCCCAGCAGGGCCACGATCGGGAACACCGGCAGCAGCCAGCGGCCGAAGAACCGCTGCTGGTCGCCCATGAACAGGATGAAGGCGATCGGAGCCGGCAGCAGGACCAGCGCCATCGTCAGCCGGCGGCGGACCAGCAGGAGCACGGAGCCGCCGACGGCGGCCAGCGAGGGCACCCAGCCGAGTCCCCAGGTGAAGGTCCAGAGGTAGTAGGCCGTGCCGCTGGCCGGCGTCAGCCCGAGTTTGCCCGGATCCGATCCGCCGGCCAGCGACTGCTGCGTGGCGACGCCGGCCTGGAAGGCGGAGAAATCGAGCACGGCGTACGGGTTGGCGAGCACGAAGGCGAGCAGCGCGGCCGCGACGGCGAGCAGCGTGCGCCGGAGCGCGACCAGGGCGGCGCCGTCCAGTCCGTCGGCGGCGGCCGCACCGAGCAGGCAGACGAGCGTGATCGCGCCGGTGTACTTGGTGGCCGCGGCCAGGCCGATCCCGACCCCGGCGATCACGTAATCGCGGCGCCATCCACGGCGCAGGACCCCGGCCACGCCGTACAGAGACAGGGCCACCGGGGCGAGCGCCGGGACGTCGTTCAGGGCCAGATGGCTGTAAAAGGCGGGCAGGTAGGCGACGCCGAAGATGGCCGCGCCGAGCAGCGCGGTCGCCTTGCCGAACAGCCGTTCTCCGGCCGCATAGGTGAGCCCGACGGCGGCCGTGCCCAGGGCCGCGGCCACCACGCGGGCGAGCACGAACACAGAGGTCGGATCAGTCGTGTACGCCCGGCTGACGGCGTCGCCACTGCCGTACCAGAGCTCGAACACGATGTGGAGCAGGTAGGAGTAGGCGGGCGGGTTGAGAAAGTACTGGGGGTTGTAGTCATGGGAGAAGAACGCGATCGCTCGAGGAACGAAATGGGTCGCCTCGTCGACGTTGTAGCTGTAGGGCAACCCCTGCTTGATCCCCCACAGCCGCAGCAGGAAAGTGCCGATCAGGATCAGCCCCAGCGCCGGCCGGTACCAGTTGCGGGCCGCGGCCTCGACCCGCGCCCGGACGGCCCGCACGGACCCCGGGGACGCAGACGAGGGCGGCGGCTGCGGGGGAGAAAGCGTCGCGCCGTCCATGTTCTCCCCCGAGTATCCCGCTACCGTGTCAAGGCGCAGCGCGCGCCCGCGATGGGTGCGGTGTGGTGCCCGTCCATCTGCCGGCGCGAGTCCGGCGCCGCGAGGCCATGAAGCTCATCATCCAGATCCCCTGTTTCAACGAGCAAGACCAGCTGCCGGTCACGCTTGACCATTTGCCGCGCGCGATCGCGGGCTTCGACGCCGTCGAATGGCTGGTCATCGACGACGGCTCGACCGATGACACGATCGGCACGGCGCGCGCGCATGGCGTCGATCACGTCGTGCGGCTGACCAACAACAAGGGGTTGGCGGCCGCCTTCCAGGCCGGTCTCGACGCCGGTCTGAAGCTCGGCGCCGACGTGATCGTCAACACCGACGCCGACAATCAGTACGAGGGAGCCGATATCCCCAAGCTGGTGGCACCGATCCTCCGCGGTGAAGCGGACATGGTGATCGGCGACCGGGGCGTGGGTAGCAACGAGAACTTCTCTCCGCTGAAGCGCCTGCTCCAGCGGCTGGGCTCGTGGGTGGTTCGCCAGGCCTCATCGACCGAGGTCCCGGACGCCACGTCGGGCTTCAGGGCCTACAACCGCGAGGCGGCGCTGCAGATGCAGGCCGTGTCCAAGTTCACCTACACGCTGGAGACGATCATCCAGGCCGGCAAGCTGCTCGTGGCCGTCGACCACGTGGCGATCCGGACCAACCCCAAAACGCGGGAATCGCGGCTGTTTCCGTCGATGCCCGCCTACATCCGCCGTAACGGCCTGTCGATCTTCCGCATCTACTCCCAGTACCAGCCGCTGAAGGTGTTCTGGGGTGGCGCGCTGTTGATGGGGGTCCCGGCGCTGGCCATCTTCATCCGCTTCATCATTCTCTACCTCGGGGATCCGCACACGGCCAAGGGACACGTGCAGTCGCTGATCGCCGGCGCCGTGCTCTTCATCGCCGCGATGCTGCTCGGTGCCCTCGGTGTCATTGGCGACCTGCTCGACGCTCAGCGGACCCTGTCGCAGCGAACCTTTGAGCGCGTGCGGCGGATCGAGCTCCAGCTCGGCGTCGAACCGTCTCACTACGAGCCTGGGGGCGGCCCGCCGCCGGGAAGCGGTCCGCGCCCACCCAAGAGCGGTCCCGGCGACGCCTCAGACCGTGAGGCCCTCGGCGTATGAGCGCCTCGCCCACCGCGGGTGTCCCGACCGGCAATACGTTCGACAAGTACGGCTCGCAGAATCCGGTCGTGCGGCGGCTGATGGCCGGCTTCGAGCGGACGCTGGACGAGCTCTTCACCCAGGCCGACCCCGCCTCCATCCTCGATGTCGGCTGCGGCGAGGGGGTACTCAGTGAGCAGTGGGCAACTCGCATTGCCCCCGGGCGGGTGCTGGGGATCGATCTTCCCGATCCCAAGCTGAGCGCCGAATGGGCATCGCGCCAGGCCCCCAACCTCGAGTTTGCCGCGATGCCCGCCGAGCAGCTCGAATTCGGCGAGGACCAGTTTGACCTGGTCGCCGCCACCGAGGTCCTCGAGCACGTGCCCGACCCCGAGCGGGTGCTGGCCGAGATGGCTCGCGTGTCGGGTCGGCATCTGCTCGTATCCGTGCCCCAGGAGCCGCTGTGGCGAGCCCTGAACGTCGCCCGCGGCGCCTACCTGCGTGACCTCGGCAACACGCCAGGCCACCTCAATCACTGGACGCGACGGGGCTTTGTGGCCCTCCTGAAGCGCTACGGCGACGTGCTCGAGGTCCGCTCGCCGTTTCCGTGGACGATGCTTCTGGTCAGCGTGCGCTGATGGCCTCGGCGACTCGGACGCCGCCCGTAGCGACGCCGCCCGAACCGGACGGTGGCGACTCGGATCAGTCCTCGTTTGTCTCTGGCGCCCGCGTGCTGTCGGTCGGCATCGCCTCGACCGGCATCTTCACGTTCGCCTACCTGGCCACGGCCAGCCACGTCCTGGACCCCGCCTCCTACAGCCGGATCTCGCTCTGCTGGGCGATCATGTTCGTGATCCTGTCGGTGATTTACCGGCCGATCGAGCAGCTCCTGTCGCGGACGATCGCCGACCGCCGCGCCCGCGGGCAAAGCCGCCACAGCCTGCGCGTCCCGGCGATCATCCAGACCAGCTTCGCGCTCATCTTCCTGGTCGCCGCGCTGGCGTTGCGCCCGCAGATCGAGCAGGGCATGTTCGACGGGTCAACCGCCCTGTACTGGATCCTTGTCGTCGGCGTGATGGCCTACGCGGCCAGCTACTTCGCCCGCGGCTGGCTGGCCGGCAACGAGCGCTTTGCCCTCTACGGGGCGCTCGTGTTCCTGGAGTCGACTTCGCGCTTTCTGTTCGCCCTCGCCGTCGCGGTGGGGATCGGCTCGGGCCAGGGCGTCGTCGGCCTGGGCATGGCGGTGGCGCCGTTCGCGTCCCTGTGCGTGATCCCGTTCGCCTTTGCCCACCTGCGAGTCAAGCCGACCGCGAACGAACGCGCCGTGCCCGCCGTCGACGCGGCCGGCGAGGGACCCGCCCACGCCCAGTTCGAGGAGGCGGCCATCGCGGAGGTCGAGGCGCCCGGTAGCGGCGATCTGTCGCTGCGCCACGGAGCCGGATTCGCCGTCTCGGTGGTCGGGATCATGCTCTCCGAGCAGGCCCTGATGAACGCCGGGGTGCTGATCGTGGCCGCGAAGGCCGGCGGCGGTTCACTGACCGGCGGTCTGACCGGATTCGTGTTCAACGTGATGCTGATCGTGCGCGCCCCGCTCCAGCTCTTCCAGGCCATCCAGACGTCGATCCTTCCTCATCTCGCCGGCCTCGAGGCCCGCGAGAATGCCGAGGAGTTTCATCGCGCGATTCGGGTCACGATCCTGGCCATCGCCGCCTTCGCGTCGGCCGTCGCGCTCGGTCTGCTGCTGATCGGACCGGCCGTGATGACGGCCTTCCTCGGCAACAAGGGCTTCACCTACGGGCGCTACGGGCTGGCTCTGGTCGGGCTGGGGATGGGCCTGCATCTCGTCTCGGGGACGCTCAACCAGGCGGCCCTGGCTCGCGGCCGCGCGGTATGGGCCGCGGCGGCCTGGCTGGTGGCGGCGACGCTGTTCGTGATTTTCGTGGCCCTGCCCACCATCACCTCCGAGGTGACGCGGGTCGAGGTCGGCTATTTCGGGGCCACGGCCGTGCTGTGCGGCCTGCTGACGCTGGTCTACCGGCGCGGACCGGCCACGCCGGCACCGGCCTCGGCCGCCGCCGCGATCGCGGCGTAGGCCGCCGCGGGATCCTCGGCGCCGAACACCGCGGAGCCGGCGACGAGCAGGTTCGCGCCCGCCGTGGCCACCAGCCCCGCCGTCTGATCGTTGATGCCGCCGTCGACCTCGAGGGCGACGTGGTCGGGCAGCGCCTTGCGCAGGCGCGTCAGCTTGTCGCGGGAGGCGGGGATGAAGTTCTGGCCGCCCCAGCCGGGGTTGACGCTCATGCACAGCACGAGGTCGACCATGTCGGACGCCACCTCATCAACCGCTGACGCCGGCGTGCCTGGGTTGACGGCCACCCCGGCGGTGCAGCCAGCCTCGCGGATGGCGCCCAGCACGTAGTGCAGATGGGGCGTGGCCTCGGCGTGGGCGGTGATCGAATCCGCGCCGGCGCTGGCCATGTCGGCCACATGGCGCTCGGGGTGCTCGACCATCATGTGCACGTCCACGATGCCGCCCACCGCATGCACGGCGTCAGCCACCGCGGAGACGGCCACGGCCCCGAAGGTGATCGGCGGCACGAAATGCCCGTCCATGACGTCGACGTGGATCACGCGCGCGCCGGCGTCGAGGATCGCCTCGACCTGGCTGCGCAGCCGAGAGAAATCGGCCGACAGGATCGATGGCGCGACCCGGAGATCAGTCAGACGAGTCTGACCGGGGACGCTGTCGGTGGCGGCCATCAGACCGCCCTGAGCATGCTGCCCTGACAGTGGTTGCAGGCCACGATCGCCGTGCTCGACATGCGCACGATCGTCGAGTGTTCGCCGCAGTTCGGGCACACCGAGACGAGCTCGAACCGCTGCAGGCAGTACACGCAGCGGTAGCGGCCGGGGACGGTAGTTGGGCGCAGCCAGGGCTCACCGCAGTGGGGGCACTCCGGGCCGAGCTTGGGATCGGGGGCAGAGCCACTCACACTTCACAGGCTAGGCAATAGCTCACAAACACGGTCCCGGACCCTAACCGGCACGCCGGAGACGAGCGATGAAGAACCCATCGGTGCCGTCGCGGTGAGGCAGCGTGCATAGGTACGGGCCCGAGGCCGCCGCGGGCAGGAGCTCCGCGAGCGGCTCGGCGGTGAAGTCAGGTCGCTGCGACAAAAAGGCGGCGATCACCGCGTCCCCCTCGGCGCGGGTCAGCGTGCAGACCGAGTAGACGAGCGCCCCGCCGGGCGCGGTGGCGTCCGCTCCGGCGCGCAGGATCCGGGCCTGGAGCTCAGACAGGGCCTCGATCCGCTCCGGGCTGGTGCGCCAACGCAGGTCGGGACGCGACTGCAGCGTGCCGAGCCCGCTGCACGGCGGATCGACGAGTACGGCATCGAAGGCCGCCCCCTCGGGCCGCGGTTGCGCGGCATCCGCCACTTCGACCTGCGCGCCGTGGACGCCCATCCGGTCAAGCGTCTCCCGAAGGGCTGCGGCACGGCCCGGGTTGCGCTCGACAGCGGTCAGCCTCTCCCCGCCGCCGCTCAGCGCGGCGATCTGCGTCGCCTTGGCGCCCGGGGCAGCACAGAGATCGAGGACCCGCGCGCCCGGGACCGGACTCAGAGCGCGGCCGGCCAGCATCGAGCCCCGCGACTGGGCCATGATCGCGCCCTGGCGCCAGAGCTCTGACCCGTGCACGTCGAACGGGGCCTCCAGCACCAGCGCCTCGGGTAGTTCGGGGACCGTATGGGCGGTCACCGGAAGGGCGTCCAGCACCTCCTCGCGGGTGGCGATCAGGGTGTTGACGCGCAGCGCGGCCTCGGCCGGCTCGTTTATCCGGGCCAACACGAGCCTCGCCGTCTCGGGCGAGAGCTCGGCGAACCACAGCTCGGCCAGCCATTCGGGGACCGAGTACCGGATCGCAGCCTCGGCGGGAGTGGTGTCAGAGAGCCCGGCCACAAGCTGGTCGCCTTCGCGGATGGCCCGCCGCAGCACGGCGTTGACCAGCCCCGCCCCGCCGCGGCCACCGGAGCTCTTGGCCAGCTCGACGCTCTCGTTGACGGCCGCGTGGTCGGCGATTCCATCCATGAACAGGAGCTGCAGGAGCCCGAGGCGCAGCGCGGCCAGGACCGGCGGCTGCAGGCGGCGCACCGAGCGATCCATCAGCCGCCCGGCGACGTGATCGAGCGTGGCGCGGCGCTGGACGGCCCCGAAGGCGAGCGCCGTGGCCAGGGCGCGATCGCGGGGCGCGAGCCCTGCGGCCTCGGCGGTGAGCGCCCGATCGGCGTAGGCGTCCTGTTCGAACACCCGTCGCAGCACGGCAAAGGCGCACGTGCGCGCCGGCGAGACCGCGCCGGGGCTTGAGACAGCGCGCGACTTGGACGGGTTTGGTCGCCCGGGCACCAGGGTCAGCGCCGGCGTCCGCGCAGCCAGTCGGCGGCGGCCATCGCCCGCTTTCCGGCCGGCTGCACGCTGAGCAGCTCAAGCGCGCCGGGTGAGCACCCGAAGACGGGCAGGGGGCCGTCCAACGCGAGCTCGCCCGGGGCCGGGGCGGGGTCGGGCGACTCGATCGGCCGAGCCGTCCAGACGCCCAGCCGCTCCCCGTCGGGAAGGTCGATCGCCGCACCGATGTGGGGGTTCAGGGCCCGGATGATCCGGTCCAGTTCGACGGCGCCGCGCATCGGGTCCAGCCGGCGGTCAGCCGGGGTCAGCTTGTCGGCGTAGGTCGCGCCGGTCTCGTCCTGCTCAACGCAGTCAGGGTGGCGATCGAGCGCCTCGATGAGGAGCTTTGCGCCCAGGCCCTCGAGGCGCTCAGCCAGGGTCCCGTAGGTGTCGGTGGCCTCGATCGGAGTCGTGACCTGCGCGCACACGGGCCCGCTGTCCAGGCCGGCCGTGACTCGCATGATCGAAACCCCGGTCTCGGGGTCACCGGCCATGATCGCCCGCTCGACCGGAGCGGCGCCGCGCCAGCGGGGCAACAGCGACGGGTGGACGTTGAGCATCTCGTAGTCGGAGAGCAGCGGCTCCTTGATCAGCGCGCCGAAGGCGCACACACAGACCGCCTCCGGGCCGGCGGCGGCAATCCGCGCCCGGGCCTCCTCGTCATTGACCGAGGCCGGCTGGTCGAGCTCCAGGCCAAGCTCGCGGGCCACGTCGGCCACCGGCGGCGAGGCCAGGCGGCGGCCCCTGCCCTGGGGCCGGTCGGGCCGGGTCACGACCAGCAGCGGCCGATGGGGCGAGGCCGCCAGCGCCCGCAGCACCGAGGCGGCGAAGGCCGAGGTGCCAAGAAAGACAGTGCGCAACGCCGAGGAGACTAGACCGGCAGGGCTTCGCGGAGGGCGCGCATGGCCTCCTTGCGCTGCTGGCGAGAGATCCGGTCGAGGACCAGAACTCCGTCGAGATGGTCCATCTCGTGCTGGATGACCCGGGCCTCCAGGCCTGAGGCCTCGATCATGACGCGATCACCGTTCTCGTCCTGCGCCCGGACGCGGATGTGCACGGGGCGCTCGACATCGACATGAACGGCGGGCAGGCTCAGGCAGCCCTCCTCGAGGATCTCCGCCTCCTTGCCGCTCCACTCGATCTCGGGGTTGACGAGCGCCGAAACGGGCGCCTGCTGGTGCACGCGGTAGACGAGCACGCGGTGCAGCACACCGACCTGATTGGCGGCCAGGCCCACCCCGAGGGCGTCGTTCATCAGCTCGCCCATGCGGCGTACTTCGTCTTGCAGGGCAGCGTCGAAGCGGTCCACGGGCCGAGCCTTGGTGCGCAGGACCGGGTCGCCGAACTTGCGGACGTGGGCCAGCGCCGCGGCGCGACGGGCCTCGATCTCGGGATCGAGGGGCTCGTGGTCGTGCTCGTACTCATCCTCGAGGGCCTCGACCTCGACGTCGACCTCGTCGGGGGTCGTCTCGTCGCGTGCGCGAGGGTCGTCTTGAGCTTTTGTTGACACACCCTGAGTTTAAGCAGAGCGGCCCGGCTACTGGGGATCGACGTCGACGCTCACGCTCGCGCCCCCGCGCGCGGCGGCCGGTCCGATGCGATCCACGGCCGAGCCGATGGCCGCGATCGCGCCCGAACGATCGCCGGCTTTGATGACCAGCTGGCTGCGGGCGCGTCCGCGGAGGCGAAACAGCGGAGCCGGACCAAGCACGGCACCGTCGAAGGCGTCGAGCGCGTCGGCGATCTTCTGGGCGGTCTGCCGGGCCTGCGCCTCCTCCTCGCCTGAGCAGACGACGCGGATGAGGGTCGCAAACGGTGGGTAGCGAAGGGCCCGGCGTCGTTTCAGCTCGTCGGCCAAAAAGCCGTCGGAGTCGTGTTGCTGGGCAAACTGGAGCGGGCGCGCGTCGGGAGCCAGGGTCTGGACCAGCACCCGCCCCCCGTCCCCCCCGCGCCCGGCGCGCCCGGCGAGCTGCGTGACCAGCGCGAACGTCCGCTCCTCGGCTCGGAAGTCCGGGAAGCGCAGAGTCTGGTCGGCATCGATCACCACCCCGAGGGCGACATCCGGGAAGTCGTGGCCCTTGGCGACCATCTGCGTCCCCACCAGCACCCCGGCGCCGGCCTGCTCGAAGCGCTGCAGCGTGGCCGCACGCTGCTGGAGTCCGGATGAGTCGGCGTCGAGGCGGAAGACCGGGAAGTCGTCGCCGCCGAGGGCGTCGCGCAGCTCGTGTTCGATGCGCTCGGTGCCCGCCCCGTGGCGGGCCACCGACACCGAGCCGCATGACTTGCAGCGGCTGGGCACGGGCTCGCGATGGCCGCAGTGATGGCAGGCCACCAGCCCGCTCACACCCGCGGCCGGCCCGCCGTCACGCGTCGCTGAGCCCGACTGCCCCCGACTCATCCGGCGGCGGTGCAGGACCAGGGCCACGTCGCAGTTCGGGCACAGCCAGACCAGCCCGCACGAGCGGCAGGAGAGGAAGTTCGACCATCCGCGCCGGTTCAGCATCAGGATCGCCTTCCCACCCGCACGGCGCAGGTCGGCCAGCGCGAGGCGGGTTTCCGGGTGCAGCGGGTGGTGGCGCCCGCGCATGTCGAGCACCTCGACGGCCGGCATCGCCCCACCGTCGATCCGCTCCGGCAGCCGCAGCCGCTGACCGGTGACGATGCTTTCCGGGCGAGGAGTGGCGCTGCCCGCGACCAGCACCGCACCGGCGGCGCGCGCCCGAGCGTGGGCGACGTGGCGCGCGTCGTAGCGAGGGTCGCCCTCGTGCTTGTACGAGCTCTCGTGTTCCTCGTCGACGATGATCAGCCCGAGATCGCTCACGGGCGCGAACACCGCTGAGCGCGGGCCAACGCAGACCCGAGCATCGCCGCGGCGCAGGCGCTGCCACTCGTCGTGGCGCTCGCCCACACTGAGCGCGGAGTGCAGCACGGCGACGACATCGCCGAAGCGGGCCTGAAAACGCCACAGGACCTGTGGAGTGAGGGCGATCTCGGGC
>DASXHG010000188.1:0-1841 GCA_036488625.1 Solirubrobacteraceae bacterium
CCTGCTGATCACGGGGGCCGGCGCGATGCACGACGGCAAGGACATCCAGCTGACGCTGAAGTTCGCGCACGCGGCCCCGCTCACCGTCTACGCGCTCGTCACCAACCCGCAGAACGGCGGCTCGAGCTACTTCCTCAACTAGGCGTGTCGCGGGCTCCGGGCAGGCCGACCTGTAGCTCAAGGCCTCCCTCAGCGCGCGGCCGCGCCCGGATCGTTCCCTCGTGCGCGAGGACGATAGAGCGGACGATGGCCAGGCCGAGGCCCACGCCGCCGCGCCCGCGCACCCGGTCGATGCCCAGCCGCCGGAAGGGCTCGAAGAGGGTGGGCACCACCTCGGCGGGCACGCGCTGGCCAGTATTGCGCACCGCGAGCGTCGGCCCGGCTGGCTCGTCTGCCACCTCCACCTCGACCCAGCCGCCAGGCTCGTTGTACTTGATCGCGTTCGACACGAGGTTGGCGATCAGCCGTTCGAGGAGCACCGGGTCGCCGGGCGCGACGGTGCCCGGCAGCTTGCGGCGGAAGGCAACCCCTTGCTCCGCGGCCAGCTCCTGATGTGCGTCAAGCACGGTGCCCGCCAGCTCGTCCAGCCGCACGGGGACCTTGCCCACCAGGCCCCGGTCGCTCTCGGCGAGGGCGAGAAGGCCCTCGATCAGGCTCTCGTTGCGCTCGTTGGTGCGCAGCAGCTGGGCGCCGAGCTTGCGCAGGTCCTCCCCTGCCTCGGGGGCTTCCATGGCGACCTCGGTGAGCAGCCGCTGGACGGCCAGCGGGGTGCGCAGCTCGTGGGAGGCGTTGGCCGCGAACCGGCGCTGGCTCTCGTAACCGGCCGCGAGCCGGTCAAGCGCGTCGTCGAGCGCGTCGGCCAGCTCCTTGAACGTGTCCGTGGCGCCGTCGAGGCCGATGCGCTGGCCGAGGTTCTGCGGTCCGAGCCGGCGGACCGTCTCCGCGGTCGCGGACAGCGGCTGCAGCGCCCAGCCCGCGAGCCGCCACCAGCCCCACACGGTCAGGGCGAGCGCGCCAATCATGATGACCAGGCCGGCCACCGTCACCGGGCCGCTGTAGGAACAGGGGACGCTCGACGCCGGCAGCTCGGGAAGGCCGATACCGCCGCACGATTCGTTACCCGGCGAGGTGAGGAGGTTGTGCAGTGTCTCCGCGCTGGCAGCGATGACGACGAAGCCGATGACGGTCATCGCCGCGAGCGCGGAGGCGACCCGGCGCCGCAGCGAGGGCCGGCGGACGTCAGGCAGCCTGGCTAGCAGCCAAGCCGGTAGCCGGCGCCGGGCACGGTCTCGATGACCGGCGGGTCGCCAAGCTTGCGGCGGAGCGTCATTACCGCCACCCGGACCGCGTTCGTGAATGGATCCGCGTTCTCGTCCCATGCTTTTTCCAGTAGTTCCTCGGCGGTGACGATCCGGCCCTCGGCGCGCATCAGCACCTCGAGCACGGCGAACTCCTTAGGTGACAGGGTGAGCAGCTCGCCGTCGCGCCAGGCCCGGTACTGCGGCCGGTTCAAGCTGATCCCGGCCCGTTCGAGCACCGGCGGGAGCGCGGGCCTGGCCCGCCTGCCGAGCGAGCCAACCCGCGCGACCAGCTCGGCAAAGGCGAACGGCTTGGTGAGGTAATCGTCCGCGCCCAGGTCGAGGCCGTCTACCCGGTCCCTGATGCCGGCCGCCGCGGTGAGCATCAGGACCCTGGTCTCGCCGCCGCTCGCGACGATCCGGCGGCACACCTCGTCGCCGTGCACGACGGGCAGGTCCCGGTCCAGGATCACCACGTCGTAGCGGTGGGTCATGACGCGCTCAAGCGCGGCGTCGCCGTCGTAGCAGACGTCGACGGCGATC
>DASXHG010000219.1:0-7912 GCA_036488625.1 Solirubrobacteraceae bacterium
GGCCTCCGAGGGCCATCCGTCCTGGACTTCGGTCGTCCGCGAGACCGGCGACCTGCTCCTGTGGCGCAGCGGACCGATCCACTTCCACCACCGGGCCGATTTGCTCCACCACCACTTTCTATGGCTGCCCCTGAGTGTGCACCTGGTCGAGCTGGGGACGTTGCTGGCCATGGCCTACGTCGTCTTCCGACCCCTGCGGGCGCCCCGGGCGCTGCCGGGGCCGAGTTCGCGCCGCGCCGCGGCCGACCTCGTCCACGCGCACGGGTCAGACACGCTGTCATTCTTCAAGCTCCGCGCCGATCAGCAGTATTTCTTCGCTGAGGGCGGCCAGGCGTTCGTCGCCTACCGCGTCGAGAACCGGGTGCTGCTCGTATCTGGGGACCCGGTCGGCCCCGAGGTCGCCTTCCGCGGCCTGCTGGCCGAGTTGCGGAGCTTTGCCACCGCCCGCGGGCTCAGGCTGGGCGCCGTCGGGGCCTCCGAGCACATCCGGCCGCTCTACGACGAGCTCGGCCTGCACACCATCTACCTCGGCGACGAGGCGATTCTCGAGCTCGATCAATTCAGCCTCGAGGGCCGCAAGATCCGCAAGATCCGCCAGTCGGTGAGCCGCCTGAGCAAGGCGGGCTACACGGCCGAGATGCAGAGCGTGTCTGACCTGAGCCCGGGGACGGCCGAGGAGGTCGAGGCGGTGCTCGAGCGCGGACGCGAAGGGGCCCCGGAGCGAGGGTTCTCGATGGCCATGGACGCAATCGACGGGCCGCACGGCGCCGAGACCGTCGTCGTCCTGGCCCGGGACGAGGAGGGCGCCATCCGCGGTGTCCTGCATTTCGTGCCCTGCTATGGCCGCGACGCGGCCTCGCTGTCCTTCATGCGCCGCGATCCGGGCACGCCGAACGGACTCACCGAGTTTCTCGTCGTCAAGGCGGCGGAGCTGCTGCGCGAACGCGGAGTACGTGAGATGTCGCTTAATTTCGCCGCCTTCGCGAAGTGGATCCACAGCCCCGCGGGGCCGCTCGAGCGAACGCTCGGCAAGCTGATCGCCCTCGGCAATCCGTTCTTTCAGATCGAGAGCCTGTACCGCTTCAACGCCAAGTTCTTCCCGCGCTGGGAGCCGCGCTATCTGGTCTATGAGGGGCGCCTGGGCCTGGCCCGGGCCAGCGTGGCCGCGATGTGGGCCGAGGGGCAGCTCTATAAGCCGTCTTTTCTGCGTCACGAAACCGCTCGCGGGGCCGCGCGCGGCGGCGCGAGCGCGCTAACCTCCGGTTAACCTAAGCTGGGAACCCACCCACGTCACGGTGGGCGGGGGCCGGAAGCGCTGCCGCGGGCTGCCCCGCGACGCGGGCGTTGCCGCGCCGATACCCTCAACGGCCCTCGGGCCGCACATCAGCGTTTTCAATGCCAAGCTTCAGTCGATCACATGAACAGCCGTTCGCCTGCCCCGGACACGCCGGTCAGCACGGGGATGCGGCATGGCGGTAACCGTGGCCACGCCTCCTGACCGCAGCCTGTCCCTGCTCCGGTACTTCGACGTCCTGGTCCTCCTGGTCGCCGCGCCGATCATGTTGCTGATTGGCGTCTCGGCGAGCGGATATCTGATTGCCGCGGCATCCTGGATCGCGCTGAGGGTGGTCGGGGTGGCCGTTGACCGTTATGCGGCGACCGTCGACCTCACCCGTTCCACCGCCATTCGCATGGTCTTCATGCTCACGCGCCTGTTCGGGCTGGCCATCGTGATCATCCTCGTCCGCAAGGCCGACGGTCAGGACGCCGGCCTCACGGCTTTGGCCGTCGTCGTCTTCGCCTTCACGGTCAGCCTCTTCATCTCAGCCCTGAACCGCCCGACCCGCTCGAGGCCACGATGAGCAGCACCCGCAAGCTTCTGCTCTCGATCTTCGGCTTCTACGTGTTCGGGATCGTCCTGCTGCTGGTCATCTTCGGCATCGGCAAGAAGAACAACTCGTTCCAGATCCAGAACGAGTTCAAGCTCGTCAACTGGGTGAACCTCGGGGTGTTCAGCATCAACCGGGCCGTGGTCTACCTGGTCATCTCGACCATCCTCACGATCGTGACGATGGTCTGGATCGCGCGCCGCATGCAGGCGCGACCCAACAAGGTCCAGACAGCGGTCGAGACTCTCTACTCGCTGATGCGCGACAACATCACCGGCGACAACATGGGTGACGCCATGGCGCGGCGCTGGTTTCCCTTCCTCGGGGCCCTGTTTTTGTTCATCTGGTTCAACAACCTGATCGGGTACATCCCGCTGCCCACCAACAGCGAGGAGACGTTCAACATCTTCGGTGTCGCCGTTCCGAGCTTCGCGCTCTACGCCGCGACCGCCAATATCTCGGTGCCGCTCGTCCTGGCCCTGGTGGTGTTCGTGGCCTTCAACTGGGAGGGCGTCCGCACCCAGGGGCCGATCGGCTACGTCAAGAGCCTGATTCCGGCCGGAGTGCACGGGCCGATGCTCCTCCTGATCGCGCCGCTCGAGGTCATCTCCACCTTCATGCGACTGATCTCGCTCACCGTCCGGCTGTTCGCCAACATCCTCGCCGGGCACATGATCATCCTGTTCATGTCCGGGGCCCTGGCCGTGATCCTCGGCCTGTCGTTCCTGGGCTGGTTCACGCTGCCGGCCGCGATCCTCATCTACCTCTTCGAGCTGGGCCTCGTGGCCACGCTTCAGGCCTTCATCTTCGCCACCCTCTCGGCCATCTATCTGGGTGGCGCCGTGACCCATCACTAACGCAAGGAGCTGAGCTCAAAGTGCTTACAACCATCATCTCGTTCGCCGCGTCATCGGGAGTTGGCGCCGGACTCGGGATCGGCATCGGCGGCGGACTCGGCGCGGTTGGCGCCGGCGTCGGCATCGGCATCATCTTTGGCAAGGTGATCGAGTCAGTCACCCGCCAGCCGGAGATGCGCGATGAGATCACGAGCATCCAGTGGCTCGGCTTCGCGCTGACCGAGGCGGTGTTCTTCTACGGGCTGGTCGCCGGCCTGCTCTCCTACGTCCTCAAGTAATGCCCGTTCTCGCCTCCTCATCCGGCTCATTCCTGATCTCCCCCAACGTGGGGCTGATGGTCTGGACGTTGCTGCTGTTCGGAATCTCGCTCTACATCCTGGCCAAGCTGGCCTTCCCACGGATCTCAGCCGCGCTCGACAAGCGTCAGCAGGCGATCGAGGACGCGATCGACACCGCCGAGCGGACTCGGGCCGAGGCCGCGGCGCTGCTGGCCGAGTATCGCGAGCGTCTGAAGGAGTCCCGCCAGCAGGCTGAAGCGATCATCGAGCGGGCCCGCAAGGCCGCCGAGACCCATGAGCGGGACGCCTCCGAGGAGGCCAAGGCCAAGCGCGAGCAGATGATGGAGCAGACCCGGCGAGACATCGAGACCGAGACCCGGCGCGCGATTCAGGAGATCCGCCGCGAGGTGGCCGACCTGACGGTCATGGCCACCGAGAAGGTGACGCGTAAGACGCTCACCGAGGAAGATCAGCGCCGTCTCGTGGAGGACGCCCTGTCCGAGCTTGACTTCGGCGCGCTCAGCTCAGTCGAGGACGGCCGCTGAGTCATGGAGGAGATCGCCCAGGTCTATGCGCGCTCGCTGTTCGAGGTCGCCAAGGAGCACGACGAGCTCGACCAGGTCCACGACGAGCTGGGCGAGTTCGCGGACGCCATGCACGACAACCGCGATCTGGCGACCTTCTTCTTCAGTCCGTATTTCTCGGTCCCGGAGAAGAAACAGGGGCTCGAGAAGGCGATCAGCGGCGCCAGCGAGATCTTCGACAACTTTCTCCAGGCCCTGATCGAACGCCACCGGATGCCGGCCATCTTCCGGATCCGGGCGGAGTTCGAATCGCTGTGGGCCGACGAGCGACGCCTGCTGCCGGTTCACGTGACGTCGGCCATCGAGCTCGACAAGAAGGTCATCGAGGACCTCGGCAAGCGCATCGGTGAGCAGGTCGACCGCAAGATCGAGCTCGACGACACCGTCGACCCCGACATCCTCGGCGGCGTCATCCTGCGGGTCGGCAACGTGGTCCTCGATGCCTCGATCAAGAACCGACTTGAACAACTCAGAAAGCAAGTGGCGCAGGGCTAGTCAGCCGCGCCGGTAAAGGGAGCGACGAAGCCACATGCAGATCAAGCCCGACGAGATCACCTCAATTCTCAAGAGCCGGATCGAGGGCCTGGACACCTCTGAAGCCGAGCTGACCGAGGTCGGCACGGTCCTGTCCGTCGCCGACGGCATCTGCCGTGTCCACGGCCTCGAGGACTGCATGTCCTTCGAGATGCTCGAGTTTCCTCACGACGTGACCGGCCTGGCCCTGAACCTCGAGTCCGACAACGTCGGCGTCGTGCTGTTCGGCGAGTGGGAGAAGATCGTCGAGGGCGACACCGTCAAGCGCACCAAGCGCCTGCTCGAGATCCCCGTCGGCGAGAGCCTGCTGGGCCGGATCGTCGATCCGCTGGGCAACCCGCTGGACGGCAAGGGTGACATCGACACCTCCGAGACCCGCCCGGCCGAGCACAAGGCACCGGGCGTCGTCCAGCGCCAGCCGGTCAAGGAGCCGATGCTCACCGGCCTGAAGGCGATCGACTCGATGATCCCGATCGGCCGCGGACAGCGCGAGCTGATCATCGGCGACCGCCAGACCGGCAAGACGTCGATCGCGATCGACACGATCATCAACAACACCAAGCGCGACCTGATCTGCGTCTACGTGGCCATCGGCCAGCGCAAGGCGACCGTGGTTCAGCTCGCCAACACGCTCGAGGAGGCCGGCGCGCTCGAGAACACGATCATCGTCATGGCCGCCGCCGACGAGTCGGCCCCGATCAAGTTCCTGGCTCCGTATGCGGGCTGTGCGATGGCCGAGCACTTCCTCTACAACGAGAAGGCCGCGCTCACGATCTATGACGATCTGACCAAGCACGCCTACGCCTACCGCCAGATGTCGCTCCTGCTGCGGCGTCCGCCGGGCCGTGAGGCGTACCCCGGCGACGTCTTCTACCTGCACTCACGCCTGCTTGAGCGCGCGTGCAAGCTCAACGACGATCTCGGCGGCGGCAGTCTGACCTCGCTGCCGATCATCGAGACCCAGGCCGGGGACGTCTCGGCCTACATCCCGACCAACGTCATCTCGATCACCGACGGCCAGATCTTCCTGGAGCCGAAGCTCTTCTACTCGGGCGTTCGGCCGGCCATCAACGTCGGCATCTCGGTCTCCCGGGTGGGCGGCAACGCCCAGATCGGCCCGATGCGCAAGGTCGCGGGGCGGCTGAAGCTCGAGCTCTCCCAGTACCGCGACCTCGAGGCCTTCTCCCAGTTCGGCTCCGACCTCGACGCCGAGACGCGCCGAACGCTGGCCCGCGGCGAGCGGCTGGTCGAGGCGCTGAACCAGAATGAGCGCCACCCGATGCCGGTCGAGGATCAGGTCATCCAGATCTACGCCGCCACCAACGGCTACCTGGACCGCATCGAGGTCGACAAGGTGAGCGAGTTCCTCACCAATCTGGTCGAGTGGGTACACGGGAACGAGCCCGATCTGGTCAAGAAGATCGCCGATGGCGACTGGAGCGACGGGACGCAGTCCTCGCTCGAGGATGCCGCGAAGTCGTTTGCCGATGACTTCGGCTTCGACCTCGACGAGGAGGGCCATCCCCTCGAGGACGACGACGCCCCCAAGTCAGACTCGAGCCGTAACGGGTCTGGCTCTGACTCTGAGTCCGAGGATGAGGGCGACGAGGGTCAGGGCGAGCGTGACGAGGCCGAGGCTGAGCCCCAGCCGGCCTAGGAGCTGACGCATGGCCACATCCCAGCGAGACGTTCGCAACCGAATCGCCTCGGTCAAGAACATCCAGAAGATCACGCGGGCCATGGAGATGGTGGCCGCCGCGCGCCTTCGCCGAGCCGAACAGCGGATCGAGGCCCTGCGGCCCTACGCCGAAGCGATTCGGCGCATGACCCGCCAGGCGGCCGAAGCGGCTGGAGACATCCCGCGGCTGCCGATCCTGACCGAGCACGAGCAGGTCAAGAGCGTGGGCCTGCTCGTCGTGGCCGGCGATCGCGGACTGGCCGGGGCGTTCAACTCCAACGCCGTCCGGGCCGGCGTCTCCGCCGCCCGCGAGCACAGCGAGGAGAACCACGAGTCGGTGTTCTTCGCCTCCGGGCGCCGGGCCGCCTCGTCGCTGACCTTCCGTGGTTACGACGTCGCCGACAGCTTCACCGGCTTCACCGAGCGCCCGGCCTACGCCGACGCGCGCCGGATCGCCGAGCGCCTGATGGCCGCCTACATCGATGAAGAGGTTGATCAGGTCGAGATCTTCTACAACGGCTACGTGTCGCCGCTGACTCAGGTCATGCGCCGCGAGACGCTGCTGCCCCTGCAGCGGGCCAGCGTGCTCAGCGATGAGGATGAGGACGGTGACGAGGACCAGTCCGAGGACAGCGGTTCGAAGGACTCGGGTCCGCACGCGCTGGTCGAGTACGAGCCCGACCCGGAGGAGATCCTCCGCCGGCTGGTGCCCGACTACGTCGAGATCTCGATCTACCGGGCGCTGCTCGAGTCAAGCGCCTCCGAGCTCGGCGCCCGCATGACGGCGATGCGCAATGCGTCCGAGAACGCCAGCACGCTGATCGATGACTACACGCTGGAGATGAACCGCGCGCGCCAGGCGGAGATCACCCAGGAGATCATGGAAGTCGTTGCCGGGGCCGAGGGCCTCAGTTGAGGCCATCTAAGCTCACTCACGGCGCGTAACAGGAGAAGAAATGTCTGCCACCACCGAAGAGAAGAAGTCCAGCGAGTCGGGCCAGAACACGGGCCGGATCGAGGAGATCCAGGGCGTCGTGATCGAGGCCGTGTTCCCGGACAAGCTGCCCGAGATCAACCACGCCATCACGGTCAAGCGCCCCGAGGCGGCCCGCGCCGAAGAGGACGAGGACATCGCCGCCGCCGAGACGGACTTCTTGGTCCTCGAGGTCCAGCAGCACCTCGGTGATGACCGGGTGCGCGCGGTGGCGATGGACACCACCGACGGCCTGGCTCGCGGCGCCGAGGTGATCGACACCGGTGGACCGATCACGGTTCCGGTGGGCGACAAGACCCTGGGCCGCATCTTCAACCTGCTCGGCGAGCCGATCGATCTCGGGGATCCGCTGCCCGAGGACACCGAGCGCTGGCCGATCCACCGCGAGGCACCGACCGTCGAGGCCCTGACGCCGACCACCGAGATGTTCGAGACCGGCATCAAGGTCGTCGACCTGCTCGCGCCCTACGCCCGCGGCGGCAAGGTCGGCCTGTTCGGCGGCGCCGGCGTCGGCAAGACCGTGATCATCCAGGAGCTGATCCACAACCTGGCCCAGGAGCACGGCGGCCTGTCTGCCTTCTGTGGCGTTGGCGAGCGCTCCCGCGAGGGCAACGACCTGTGGCTGGAGATGAAGGAGTCCGGCGTCCTGGACAAGACGATGCTCGTCTTCGGCCAGATGAACGAGCCGCCCGGCGCGCGCATGCGCGTCGCCCTGTCGGGCCTGACGATGGCGGAGTACTTCCGTGATCAGGAGGGCCAGGACGTGCTCCTCTTCATCGACAACATCTTCCGTTTCGTCCAGGCCGGCTCTGAGGTTTCGGCGCTGCTCGGGCGCATGCCTTCGCAGGTCGGCTACCAGCCCACGCTGGAGTCCGAGATGGGCCAGCTGCAGGAGCGGATCACCTCGACCCGCAAGGGCTCGGTCACCTCGATCCAGGCCATCTACGTGCCGGCCGACGACCTGACCGACCCGGCTCCCGCGTCGGCCTTCGCCCACCTCAACGCGACCACGACGCTGTCGCGGTCGATTTCCGAGAAGGGCATCTACCCCGCGGTCGACCCGCTCGACTCGACCTCCACGATCCTCAAGCGCGAGAT
>DASXHG010000217.1:0-5997 GCA_036488625.1 Solirubrobacteraceae bacterium
GCTCTGACCCTGCTCGACGAGCGCGGGGCCACGGGGAAGGTCGTCCTGACCACCGGCTCCCCCGGCGGTGCCCCCGCCTGACCCTCCGGCGTGGCTCTGCCATGCTGCCCGGCGATGCCAGGTCTGATCGAGCGCTATCGCGATCGGCTGCCGTTCGCCGACGAGGATCAAATCGTCTCCCTCGGTGAGGGGTCCACGCCGCTGGTGCATGCCCCCGCGCTGTCAGAGCGAGCCGGCGTCGAGGTGTGGTGCAAGCTGGAGGGGCTCAACCCGACCGGGTCGTTCAAGGACCGGGGGATGACCTGCGCGGTCTCGGCCGCCGTGCGCGAGGGGGCGCAGGCGATCGTGTGCGCCTCGACCGGGAACACGGCGGCCTCGGCGGCCGCGTACGCCGCGCGGGCCGGGCTGCGCTGCGCCGTGATCGTGCCCGAGGGCAAGATCGCCACCGGCAAGCTCGCTCAGGCGCTCATGCACGGCGCCCGCGTGGTCGCGCTACGGGGCAACTTCGACGTCGCGCTGAAGCTCGTCCGGGAGCTGACCGCGGCCCACCCGATCGCGCTCGTCAACTCGGTCAACGAGTTCCGCATCGAGGGCCAGAAGACCTCGGCCTTCGAGATCGCCGAGGACCTCGACGGCGAGCTCGATGCGCTCTGCATCCCGGTCGGGAACGCCGGCAACATCAGCGCCTACTGGCGCGGCTTTGCCGAGCTGGGACTGGCGCCGAGCATGCTCGGCTTTCAGGCCGCGGGCGCGGCGCCGCTCGTCCTCGGACATCCCGTCGAAGCGCCGGAGACGGTGGCGAGTGCGATCCGGATCGGCAATCCGGCCCGCTGGGAGGACGCGATGAACGCCATGACCGCTTCCGGCGGCACCGTGCGCGCCGTGACCGACGAGCAGATCCTGTCCGCTTACCGGCTCCTGGCCAGCACCGAGGGGATCTTCTGCGAACCCGCCTCGGCGGCGAGCGTGGCCGGCCTGTTGGCCCACGGCGCCGGTGACGCCCGGCGCGTGGCCTGCGTGCTCACCGGCCACGGCCTCAAGGATCCCCAGACCGCGCTCGCCCAGGCCGGGGCGGTGCTGCCCTGTGACCCCGTGCTGAGCGCGATCGAGCGGGCGGTCCTGGAGTGAGCCTGGCCCGCCGCCGCCTGGTGCGCGTGCCCGCCTCCTCCGCCAACCTCGGTCCCGGCTTTGACGTCCTGGCCGCCGCGCTGGCGCTGCAGCTCGAGCTCGAGGTGGTCGAGACGGGGTCGTTCGCCGTCCTCACCGAGCTCGACGTCCCGCGGACGCGCGAGAACCTGGTCGTGCGGGCCTTTGAGCGTCTGCATCCCGCCGACGACTTCGAGTTCCGGATCACGTCGGAGATTCCGCTCAGTGGCGGTCTCGGCTCGAGCGCGGCCGCGACGCTGGCCGGGCTGATGGCCGCCGACCACCTGTTTGAGCTCGACGCCGACGTGCTCGCTCTGGCCACCGAATTCGAGGGCCACCCCGACAACGTGGCTGCGGCCTCGCGGGGAGGCTTCGTGGTCTGCGCGGGGGACCGCGTCCACCGTTTCGATGCCCCGATGGGGCTGGAGGCGATCCTCGTCGTGCCGCCCGAGCGGGTGGCCACCAGCGAGGCCCGCGCGGTGCTCCCGGCCACGGTGCCGCTGGCCGACGCCGCGTTCAACGTCGGGGCGGCCACGCTGCTCGCGCTCGGCCTGGCCGGCGGCGACTGGGAACTGATCGGCGCCGGCCTGCGCGACCGCCTGCATCAGCCCTACCGGGCGCGGCTGTTCCCCCGCTCGGCCGCGCTGCTTGAGCGGGCCGCGGAGCTGGGTGCGCTCGGGGCGACCGTGTCCGGGGCGGGGCCGAGCGTGCTCGTCTGGTGTCAGTACGAGCAGACCGGCGCGATCCTGTCCGCGCTGGCCCGCGAGACCGAGGGGTGGGCGCGGGTGCTCCGGGTTCCGTTTGAGACCCAGGGCGCCGACGTGCGCGAGCTCTAGGAGGCGTGGGCGGCCGCGGCCGCCTGCTGGGTGGTCTCCAGCAGCGGCGCCAGCCGCTGGCGAGCCGCGTTCAGCTTCAGCCGGCGCAGGATCTCATCGGCCACCGTCACGTAGTCGCTGCCGAGATCGGGTCGGTAGTCAAGGATCGAGGTGGCGCGCTCGGCCGACTCGGCGTAGGCGATCGAGGCGCGGATCGTGGTCTCGATCAGCTTGTCGCCGAAGTGCTCTCGCAAGGAGTCGAACGCCTCCCGCGAATGCCGGGTGCGCATGTCGGCGATGTTCAGCATCACGCCCAGCCACTCCAGATCCGGGTTGAGGCTGTCGCGGGCGAGGTCGATGACCTCCAGGGCCTGCTCGACGCCCTGCATGGCGAAGTACTGGGCCTCGGCGGACAGGAGGGCGTAATCGGACGCGACCAGGGCGTTGACCGTGAGCAGCCCCAGGGCCGGCGGGCAGTCGATCAGGACGAGGTCATAATCGGGCGCGATCGGGCGCAGGGCCTTCTTCAGGGTCAGCTCGCGACCCATCTTGCCGCCCAGCGCCAGCTCGGCCTCGGCCAGCCCGAGGTTGGCGGGAATGATCCCGTTGTGAACCGCCTCGGCGGCCTTGGCCCGCCCGGCGAGCACGTCACCGATCGTCGGCGACGCCTCGGGATCCACGTCCAGGTAGTCGGACAGGTTGCCCTGGGGATCGAGGTCGACGGCCAGTACCTGCAGGCCGGCGCGGCGGAAGATGTCGGTGAGCGTCCGGACCGTGGTGGTCTTACCGGTGCCACCCTTCTGGGAGAGAACGGCAATCGTGGAAGTCATCGGCGCCGCACTATACGGACGCCGCGGGCGCCGATGTCGCTAGGCCCCCGGTGGGCCGAGGCTAGGCCTCGGCCAGGCCGCCGCCCGGCGCCTGCGCCCGCTCGAAGCGCATGCCGGAAACCACCGGTACATCGATGAAATGGAGGTGATGACGGCCGATCACGACCTCGTCGCCGTCGGCCAGCGTGCTCCACTCGACTCGCTCGCCGTTGACGAACACGCCGTTGAGGCTGCGGTCGTCGAGCACGCGCAGGCCGTCGGGCTGGCGCACGATCAGCGCGTGCCGCCGGGACACGGTCGGATCATCAAAGCGGATGTCGGCGGCCAGGCTGCGGCCGATCCGCGTCCACTCGCGCTCGAGCGCGAAAGCGGTCACATCGTCACCGGTCTGGTAGGCGACGTACTGGCCCGGCTCGTCCAGCTCCGCGCGGAGCTCGTTCAGCCAGCTGTGGTCCTCGAGGTCGGCCGGGAGCTCGACCACGGGATGCTGGGAGGTGGTGAACAGCGACGCGCGGACGAACTCCGTGCCCCCGCAGTTGGGGCACGAGGGCAGCTCATCGGCCGCGTCAAGGGAAACGGGAAAATCACAATCTGTACATCGAAAAGTTCCGGTGCCCGCAACGTTGCCCGACATCCACGCTTTCATCGGTGGTCTCCCTGGATAGAGGTAGCGTCCCTCCGCGGTGGGGTCTCGGGAGAGCACGATCACAGACCAGCGGTCGTAACCCGATCATAGTCTCCTGCCCAAAGACCAAATAAACACCACCGGTCAAATGTCCATGACCAAACTTGGTTAAAGGAACCTACCCTGAGGGCCCGAATCCTCTTTCATGGCGGGCACCCTGCGCGACATGCTCGATCTGGAGCTGGCTCTGCTCCGCCGCGGGCTGGACGAACGGCTGGCCGGCTCTGAGCGCTGCACCTGCTGCCATCGGACCCCGCTAGTCGGCGAGCAGGTCTACGTGTATGCCTCCGGGGTGATCGCCTGCGAGCTCTGCCGCGACCAGCAACGTGAGAGTCCGCTCCGAACCCGCACCGTTCACGGTCCGGAGTTCGGCCACACGATGCGCATCACCGATCACAGGGCGGCGGCGTAGGCGTCGGGCCTAGAATTTCGCCGCGTGAACCCCTTCACCGTCTCGACCACGATCGCCAAGCCCCGCGAGCAGGTGTTCGAATACCTGGCCGACGTCGCCAACCACTCCGAGTTCAGCGACCATTATCTGGTCGACTGGCATATGACGCGGGTCGAGACGTACGGCACCGGGGCCGGAGCCCGGTTTCGGATCAAGGCGCCGCTCAACCGCTTCGCCTGGGCAGACTTCACCGTCGCCGAGATGCAGGCGCCCTACCGGATCGTCGAGCGTGGGCGGGGTGGCAAGTACAACCGGATCCGCATGCTCGGGACCTACACGCTGTCCCCGGCCCCGGGCAACACGACCAAGGTCGAGTACACCCTGGAGACGCTGCCCGCGCAGGTCTCCGACCGGATCATGGAGATCCTCGGGGGCCGCTCCTGGAGCCGGCGCCAGGCGGCCAAGGCCATGCGGCGGCTGCGCTCGATCCTGGAGGAGAACCGCGGCCGCGGCCAGCGCACAACGGTCGACGCGCGGTCATGAATACACTTCGCGCCGCCGTGAGTGCCCGTCGCCTCTGGACCACCGCCTGCGCCCTGATGCTCGCTTTCGGGGTGGCTGCCTGTGGCCACAAGCAGGCTCACCCCACCGTCGCCGACGCCAACAACAACGGTGGCTACATCGACGCCGGTCCCGTCACCTACCAGCTTGAGGTCTCGCGGGTGCTCAACCCGTACGGCACCGAGGATTCGCAGTACATCAAGGGATTGCCCGCCGGGACGCCCGCACCCACCGCTGACGAGGAGTGGTACGGCGTTTTCCTGTGGGCCAAGAACCAGACCGACAAGGCCCAGACGACGGCCGACAACTTCGTCATCGTCGACACCCAGGGCAACAAGTACTACCCGTTGAAGCTGGACGCGGATGTGAACCCCTACGCGTGGACCTCTCAGCGCCTGGCCCCGGGCGGCATCCAGCCCGGGCCCGACACGACGGCCAGCTTTGGGCCCACCCAGGGCCAGATCCTGCTCTTCAAGATCGGCAACTCGGCCTACGCCAACCGGCCGCTGAGCCTCGAGATCCTCAGTCCCACCGGTAAGACGCTGGGCACGATCTCACTCGATCTCTAGCCCGCTGCAAGCAACCGCCTGGCTCTAGCTTGCGCTGGAGGTCAGCTGCGGTGCAGCCCGGCCGCGATCACGGCGCGCGCCGGGGGCGCGGCCGTGGACCCGCCGAAGCCGGCGTTGGGAAACAGCACGCCGACCACGACCCGGGGGTGCCCGGCGGGGGCGTAGCCGACGAACCACGCGTCGGTGTTCTGGGCCGCGTTGGCGCCCGGGGTGCTGTTCTGCCCGGTCGTGTTCTTGAGCTCGGCGGTGCCGGTCTTGCCGGCCACGGCGACACCGGGAATCTGGGCCGCCGTTCCGGTGCCCGAGTTGACCACGGCCAGCATCATCTCCTGGACCTCGCGAGCGACGCGGCGGTTGGTCACGCGTACGAACCGCGGGCGTTGGTGGGCGAGCAGGGTCGGTACCGGCCGCCGGCCTCCCATCGCGATCGTCGCCGCGACGTCGGCCATCTGCAGCGGCGTGCTCTGAACCAGGCCCTGTCCGATGGCTGAGGAACCGACCGCCAGGGCGTCGCCGATCGTGGCCGCGGACGGGATCGTGGACTCCGCGGCCCCTGGGATCGCCGACGGCTGGTTGAAGCCAAAACGCTCGGCCATCGCCACCAGCCGGCGGGCGCCGACCTGGACGCCGAGGGGGGCGAAGACCGAGTTGCAGGAGACCGCAAACGCGTTGAGCAGGGTTCCGCCGCACGACTCCCCGTTGGCGTTCTGCAATGAATAGCCCTCGATCGTGGCGGCAGTCTGGACGGGGTACTGGGTCGAGAGCTTGGCCACGCCGGCCTGGAGGGCAGCGGTGGCGGTGATGATCTTCATCGTCGAGCCGGGTGGCTGGGCGTCGGAGAAGGCGATCCCGGCCAGCGCGAGGACGGCGCCGGTGCGTGGGTTGAGGACTGCCATGCCGGCGTAGGAGCCGCCGAGCGCCGCGATGGCCGCGCTCTCGAGCGCCGGGGAGATGGTCGTCTTCACCGCTCCGGACCGGATCGGCGCCGCCGAGGCCAGCA
>DASXHG010000314.1:0-7092 GCA_036488625.1 Solirubrobacteraceae bacterium
GATCCGGTCAGTGGCCCGCGAGGTGATCGTGTTCGACTACCGCGGCGCGGTTCCGGATACGGGAGCGAGCACCGTTCACCGGCTCGGCCGTACCCCGCTGGCCGCCCGCGACGGGCTGCTGGCCCGCCTGACGGCGGTGCCAGCGGACTCGAGTTCTCGCCTGAGCGCGGTCAGCGCCGCGCATCGCAGCGCCTGAGCGCGGTTGCTGAAGCCTCGCGGCGCCTGATCGCGGCCTGCGCCCGGCGCAGGCTTCCTAGAATCCCCCGCCCATGGCCCCGCCCCATCGCCTCGTCGACGCTCGTGCGTCGTTTCCCGAACTCGAGGAGCAGGTCCTGGTCCGGTGGCGTGAGCGCGATGTGTTCGCGCAGTCTCTGACCCGCCGCGCCGACAGCCCGCGCTGGGGGTTCTACGAGGGTCCGCCGACGGCCAACGGCCCGCCCGGGACCCACCACGTCCTGAGCCGCGTGTTCAAGGACATCTTCCCCCGCTACCGGACGATGCGCGGCTACCAGGTGGAGCGCAAGGGCGGCTGGGACTGTCACGGCCTTCCGGTGGAGCTGGCCGTGGAGGCCGAGCTCGGGATGACGGCCAAGGCGGACATCGAGCGCTACGGCATCGCCGAGTTCAACGAGCGCTGCCGGCAGAAGGTGCTGAGTCACGTCGAGGACTGGAACCGCCTCACCGAGCGAATCGGGTTCTGGATCGATCTCGACGATGCCTACCGGACGCTTGACCCGGGCTACGTGGAGTCGGTCTGGTGGGCGCTGAAGGAGATCCACAAGCGCGAGCTGCTCTACGAGAAGCTGAAGGTCGTCCCCTACTGCACGCGCTGCGGGACGACACTCTCGAGTCACGAACTCGGTCAGCCCGACGTCTATCGCGATGTCGTCGACCCGTCGGTCTACGTCCGCCTGCCGGTGGACAGGCCCGCCGGCCGCGCCCAGCTCGGCGACGAGCTGCTCGTGTGGACGACGACCCCCTGGACACTGGTCTCCAACGCCGCCGTCGCCGTCGACCCCGACCTCATCTACGTCCGGGCCCGCACACCCAGCGGTCCGGTCCAGATCACGGCCGAGGCGCTGACGCAGAAGGTGCTCGGAGAAGAGGCGGAGATCCTCGAGCGGTTCCCCGGCTCAGAACTGGTCGGCGCCGGCTACGAGCCCCCGTTCCCGTTCATTCCCAGCGAGGCCTACGGGCCGAAGGGCCATACGGTGCTGCCGGCCGACTTCGTCACCGCGGAGGACGGCACCGGGCTCGTTCATACCGCCGTGGCCTTTGGTGAGACCGACTTCCGCCTCGGCGAGCAGCAGGGGCTCACGGTCGTCAACCCCGTGCGCAGCGATGGCACCTACGACGAGCGGATCGGGCCCTACGCCGGTCGGTGGGTCAAGGACGTCGACGAGGATCTGATCGCCGATATGCGCTCGCGCGACCGCGTGCTCCGGTCCGAGCCCTACGAGCATTCGTATCCGCACTGCTGGCGCTGCCACACGCCGCTGATCTACTACGCCAAGCCGTCCTGGTATATCGCCACGAGCCAGATCAAGGACCGCCTGCTGGGCGCCAACGAGAGCGTCAGCTGGTATCCCGACCACGTCAAGCACGGCCGCTTTGGCAAGTGGCTCGAGGGCAATGTCGACTGGGCGCTGTCGCGCGAGCGCTACTGGGGCACCCCGTTGCCGGTGTGGCGCTGCGAGCACGGTTGCACCAAAGTGGTGGGCAGCCTGGCCGAGCTGAAGGAGCTATCGGGCGTGACGCTGACCGATCCCCACCGGCCATTCGTGGACGACGTCACGTTCCCGTGTGAGAACTGCGGGCAGGACATGCACCGCGTGCCCGAGGTGATCGACGTCTGGTTTGACTCCGGCTCGATGCCCTTCGCCCAGTTCCACGCCCCGCACGAGAACCTGACCCGCTTCGAGGAGCACTTCCCGGCCGATTTCATCTGCGAGGCACTGGACCAGACTCGCGGCTGGTTCTACTCCCTGCTGGCCATCTCGGCGCTGTTGTTTGACCGGTCGCCGTACCGCAACGTGGTCTGCCTCGGTCTGATCCTGGACGAGCAGGGCCGCAAGATGTCCAAGTCGCTCGGCAACACGGTTGAGCCCTGGGAGGTCATCGACCGCTACGGCGCGGACGCCCTGCGCTGGTACTTCTTCACCTCCAAGCTGCCCTGGGACGGCTACCGCTTCTCACTGGAGACGATCGGCGAGGCGGTTCGTCAGTTCTTACTCCAGCTCTGGAACACCTACGGCTTCTACGTCCTTTACGCCAACGCCAACGACGTCGCCCCCGAGCCGAGCCCGGCCGCGCTCACCGAACTCGACGGGTGGATCCTGTCTCGCCTCCAGGCCACGGTCGAGACGGTCATCGACCGTCTGGACGACTTCGACGCCACGTTCGCCGGACGGGCCATCCAGGAGTTCGTGGACGAGCTCTCCAACTGGTACGTGCGGCGCTCGCGCCGGCGCTTCTGGGATGGCGACCCGGCGGCCTTCGCGACGCTCCGGGAATGCCTGGTCACGGTGTCCAAGCTGCTGGCTCCGTTCACGCCCTTCATCGCCGACGAGATCTACGACAACCTCGATGGAGCGCAGGCGAGCGTTCATCTCTGCGACTTCCCGCAACCGGGACCCCGGGACACCGACCTCGAGGAGGCCATGGCCGTGGCCCGCGAGACAGTCCGCCTCGGGCTGGCCGCCCGTGGACAGGCCAAGGTCAAGGTGCGCCAGCCGTTGCGGGCCGCCGTGGTGGTGGCCACAGGGCGCGAGCGCGAGGCGATCGAACAGCTGGCGGCGATCGTCCGTGAGGAGCTGAACGTCCACGAGCTGCGCTTCGTGTCCGAGGCCGACGAGCTGGGGGAGGTCGAGATCAAGCCCAACTACCGGTCGCTGGGGCCCCGCTTCGGGGCGCAGATGCCGCTGGTCGCCGCCGCCGTGGCCGGCCTAGACCCCGCCCGCGCGGCGGCCACCCTGCGCGATGGGGGCAGCGTGTCGATTTCCGTCAACGGACACGACCACGGACTGAACGCCGAGGACCTGCTGGTGAGCATGAAGCCGCTGGCCGGCTACCAGGTCGAGCGCGAGGGCTCGCACGCCGTCGCCTTGGAGCTGGAGATCGACGATGAGCTCCGGGCCGAGGGCTGGTCGCGCGACATCGTCCGCGCGATCCAGAACGCACGACAGGCGGCCGGACTCGACATCTCAGATCGGATCGTGCTCACGCTCGACGGCGACGACCGGCTGCTGGCCGCGGCCAGGATTCACCAGGACTACATTGCCGCCGAGGTGCTGGCCACCGAGCTTCGATACGCCGATCTCGATGGCGCCGAACCAGTGATGATCGACGGCGCTTCGCTGAAGATCGGCGTCGAGCGCGTTTAAAGACCAGCGCCCGCTTCGGCTGCGAAGCGGGCGCGGGGAGCGAAAGCTCTTGGGCCGGGGACTGCTTAGGCGAGCGCGGGCTCGAGCTCTTCCTCGAGCTTCTTCTTGGGGTAGGCCCCGATGACGGTCTTCTTGACCTCACCGTTGCTGAACACCATCAACGTCGGGATCGACATGACGTTGAACTTGATCGCGGTCTGCTGGTTGTCGTCGATGTTCAGCTTGACGACCTTGAGAGCGTCGCCACGCTCACCGGCGATCTCCTCGACAATCGGGGAAACGCGGCGGCACGGACCGCACCAAGGGGCCCAGAAGTCCACCAGCACGGGGACCTCGGACTCAATGACCTCGGCCTGGAAGTTGTTGTCGGTTACGTCGTTGACCGCGCCTGCCATCTCGTTCTCCTTCTCGTTTACTTCAGAAAGTATAGCGCCGTGGGAGGCGTTCTCAGGAGCCTATCTGCCGCACCGGTGCCATCCGTCCCGGGCCCGTTGAAACGGTCCGCGCCGACGGGTAGGAAGCTCGTCCGCTGCGGTACCCGCGGACTAAGCTGAGATCAGTGCCGGACCCGACCAACACGGAGATCGCGCAAGCCCTGGATGAGCTGGGTGATCTGTATGAGTTGGACGGCGCAATCATCCATCGGATCGTGGCCTACCGCAACGCGGCCAAGGCCGTGCGCGAGGCTCCGGTCTCGGTCAGCGGCCTGGCTCGCCAGCACCGGGCGACCGAGCTCCCGGGGATCGGGGCCACGATCCAGGAGAAGGTGATCGCCCTCGCCGATGACGGAGTGATTCCGGCCACGGCCAAGCTGCGGGCCAAATTCCCAGCCGGCTTGCTCGAAATCACACGGCTGCCCGGGCTGGGGCCCAAGCGTGCCCGCCGCCTCTATGAGGAGCTGAACGTCGACTCACTCCAAGCGCTGAAGGTTGCCGCCGAATCGCAGCAGATCCGGACCCTCAAGGGCTTCGGACCCAAAGCCGAGGACAGCCTGCTGGCGGCGGCCCTGGCGGCCGAGACGGCGGCGGCCGACGAGACCCAGAACGGTGGCGGCCGTCGCATCGTCCTCGACCGGGCGCTGGCGGTGGGCGAGCAGCTGATCGCCGCGCTGCGCGAGCACCCGGCCTCGGACCGGGTCGAGCTGGCCGGCTCGGCCCGGCGCATGACCGACAGCGTCAAGGACCTGGACGTCATCGCCACCGCGCACGACCCGCTGTCGCTGGCCACCGCGGCCAGCGAGCTCGAGCTCGTGGAGTCGGCGCAGAACCCGACCGCCTCGGGCGTCCGCCTGCGCACCCACACCGGCCTCAAGGTCGACCTGCGGATCGTCGCCCCGGATCAGTTTGGCAACCTGATGCAGCACTTCACGGGCTCAAAGCAGCACAACATGGCCCTGCGCGAGGCGGCCGTGCGCAAGGGCCTGCACGTGTCCGAGTACGGGGTGCTCGACGACAACACCGGCGAGACGCATCGCTGCGAGCGCGAGGAGGAGGTCTACGCCCTGCTCGGGCTCGACTACATCGAGCCGGAGCTACGCGAGAACCGGGGCGAGCTCGAGGCGGCGAGCAACCACACGCTGCCAAAGCTGATCACCGTCGAGGATCTGCGCGGCGATCTGCACTGCCACACCACCGCCTCCGACGGCACCGCCTCGATCGAGGAGATGGCCGGCGCCGCCCGGCAGGCCGGCTACGAGTATCTGGCCATCACCGACCACTCAGCCTCCTTCGGCTTCGGGGACGAGGTCTCTCCCGACCAGCTGCGCGAGCACACCGCCCGCATCCGCGCCCTGTCGGAGACCGACGCCGTCGGCGGCATCAAGCTGCTGGCCGGCTCGGAGGTGAACATCCTGCCCGATGGTCGCCTCGACTACGACGACGAGGTGTTGGCCGAGCTGGACTGGGTTGTCGCTTCGGTGCACTCCTCGTTCGCGATGTCTTCCGAGACGATGACGGCCCGGATCGTGGCCGCGATCGAGAACCCGCTGGTCGACGTGATCGGCCATCTGTCGGGGCGCAAGATCGAGACCCGGCCTCCGTACGCGTTTGACTTCGGAGCCGTGCTTGAAGCGGCCCGGGCCTCGGGCACCTTTCTGGAGATCAACGCCAGCCCCGCCCGGCGGGATATGGACGACGTCCACGCTCGGGCGGCGGCGGCGGCCGGCATCCCGATCGTGATCGACTGTGACGCGCACCGAACCGGCGGCTTCAGTGTCGCTCGCTATGGGGTGGCCACCGCGCGCCGCGGTTGGCTCGGTCCCGAGGCGGTGGCCAACACCCGGCCCTGGGTCGAGCTCGAGCCGCTGCGGCCGCGCCACCGCGGCTGACCCGCCCGCGCGACTACGTGTCGCGGCGCACCATCAGTACCGCAGCGATCACGATCGACACCGCCGCGTAGCCGGCGAAGACCGCCAGACCGACCCAGGGGTGCAGCGTGTTCGGATCGGGGTTGATCGTCCATACCGCGCCCCCGGCGCTGGCGGGCAGGTAGGGGTCGATCGAGCTGCTCACGCTGGAGGGGAGCAGATCCAGGATCGGCGGCAGCAGGAACATCAACCCGACGAGTAGGGCGATGCCGCCCGCGGTGTTGCGCACGATCGCCCCCAGGCCGAGACCGAGTAACCCGATCACGGTCAGATAGAGAGCGGCACCGATCAACGCCCGCAGAACCCCGGGATGCGACAGGGCGATGTTCAGGTGATGGCCGGTGAGGATCGCGTGACCGATGAAGAAGACAACGAACACCGAGGGCAGGCAGATCGCGAAGGTGACCGCCCCGAACACGAGCAGCTTTCCCCATAACACCGGGAGGCGCTTGGGCACGGCCGACATGCTCGAGCGGATCATGCCGGTCGAGTACTCGGCGGTGATGGTCAGCACCCCGAGGACGCCGAAGGCGAGCTGCGCGAAGTTGACCCCGCCCAGGGTCTGGCGCAGCGCGTGGAAATGGAATTTGTCCTCGGGGCTGAGCTGATTCCAGCGTGCCTCGAAGATCACACAGGCCAGGATGCCGATGCCGATCAACAGCAGCAGCGCCACCAACAATGACCAGCGCGTGGAGCGGACCGAGCGCAGCTTGGTCCACTCCGACCGGTTGACGCGGCGCTGGGTGACCCGTCCGAGAACGGCAGCATCGGCGCTCATGACAAGGCCGCCTGACTCGCCGCGGGTTCGGCCGTTTCGCCGTGGAATTCCACCGAGTCACGGGTGAGCTCCATAAATGCCTCCTCGAGCGACGCGGTCTGGGGACTGAGTTCGTAGAGCACGATCCCGTGCTCGGCCGCGGCGGTCCCGACCTGTTCGGAATCCAGGCCGGTGACCTCGAACACGGAAGGACCGACTGAGGTCACCTCCACGTCGGGACCGGAGATCAGCTCGGCCAGTCTGTCGGCCTGAGGCGAGCGAACCCGTACACCCCGCTTGGACGCCCGCTGGACGAAGTCCTCCACGCTCGTGTCAGCGATCAGCTTTCCTCGCCCGATCACGATCAGGTGCTCGGCGGTGAGCGCCATCTCGCTCATCAGGTGGGAGGAGACGAACACCGTGCGGCCGTCCGCGGCCAGCGACTTGAGCAGCCGCCGGACCCACTGGATGCCCTCGGGATCAAGACCGTTGACCGGCTCGTCGAGCATCACCGTCCGGGGGTCACCGAGCAGGGCCGAGGCGATCCCGAGCCGCTGGCCCATGCCCAGGGAGAAGCCGCCGGCCCG
>DASXHG010000322.1:0-8119 GCA_036488625.1 Solirubrobacteraceae bacterium
GTCTTGCCGTCGGTGAGCGGGTTGTTCTGATTCGGCGTCGAAACAAGCGCGAGGCCGGAGCCGTCGTGCACGAGCCAGGACCAGCCGGAGCCGAACTGGTTGACGCCGCCGTCCTTGAACTTGGCCTTGAAGTCGTCAAATGACCCGAAGGCCGAATCGATCGCCTGGGCCAGCGCGCCCGTGGGCTCGCCGCCGGCGCCCGGGGCCATCCACTCCCAGAACAGCGAGTGGTTGTAGTGGCCGCCGCCGTTGTTGCGCAGCGGACCCTGCTTGTCGGCGGGCAGGGAGCCGAGGTTCTTGATCAGGTCCTCGACGGGCTTGTCGGCGAACTCGGTGCCCTCGAGGGCGGCGTTGGCCTTATCGACGTAGGCCTGGTGATGCTTGTCGTGATGGACGCGCATCGTGGCCTCGTCGATATGCGGCTCAAGTGCGTTGTAGTCGTAGGGGAGAGGCGGCACGGTATAGGACATCGCTTCCTCCTTATCTGGCTGCTTGGTGACCTTCTCCTGAAGACCATACCCCGCCGCCAACGGCTTCTGGCGACGGCTACGCTTCGAGCTTCATGACCCGGCTCTCCACGTATTTCCTGCCCACCGAGCGCGAGCCCCCGGGCGACGCCGAAGCCGTTTCGCACAAGCTGATGGTTCGGGCTGGACTGGTCCGCCAGGTCGGCGCCGGACTCTGGTCCTGGCTGCCGGCCGGCTGGCGGGTGCACCAGCGGATCGTGCAGATCGTCCGCGAGGAGATGAACGCGATCGGCGGTCAGGAGATGCTGATGCCGGTCCTGCAGCCCGCCGAGCCGTGGCGGCGGACGGGGCGCTACGGCATCGATGAACTGTTCAAGCTCAAGGACCGCCGCGGCGCGGACATGGTGCTGGCCATGACCCACGAGGAGGTCGTCACCGGCCACGTCGCCGCCGCCGTGCAGTCCTACCGCCAGCTGCCGCTCGTGCTCTACCACTTCCAGGTCAAGGAGCGCGACGAGCCGCGCCCGCGGGCCGGGGTCCTGCGGACACGCGAGTTCATCATGAAGGACTCCTACAGCTTTGACCGCGACCGCGAGGGGCTCGACGCCGCCTACGACCGTCACGCTGCGGCCTACGCGCGGATGCTCGACCGCTGCGGGCTCGAGTGGTATCGCGTCGAGGCGGACGTGGGAATGATGGGCGGCCACGGCTCTGACGAATACATGGCCCCGTGCGCCGCGGGCGAGAACGACGTCGTCCTGGCCGGCGCCTACGCGGCCAACATCGAAGTGGCCAGCGCCGATCCGCAGCCGGTCGCGCTACCGGACGGAGCGTCGGCGCCTGAGGCGGTTCAGACACCCGGGATGACGACCGTCGACGCTGTCGCCCGTGAGCTCGGCGTGGCCGCGGGCGCGCTGCTGAAGGCGTATCCGGTCGTCCTCGACGGGGGCGAGATGAAGCTCGTCATGGTCCGCGGCGATCACAGGGTCAACGAGGTCAAGCTCCAGAACACGCTCGGCCAGCGGTTTCGAGCCGCCCGGCCGGAGGAGATCACCGCGCAGCTCGGCCCGGCGGGCTTCATCGGTCCGGTCGGCACCGATCTGCCGATCCTCCTCGACAACGCCGTGTCCAATGGCGGCTCGGGCTCGTACGTGACCGGCGCCAACCAACCCGACGCGCATCTGCGCGGAGTGCAGCCCGGCCGGGACTTCAAGTTCGAGCCCGTCGACGTGCGCACCGTCGTCGCCGGCGACACGGTGGCCGGGGTCAGCGTCCGGATCGAGCCCGCGATCGAGGTCGGCAACATCTTCAAGCTCGGGACGCGCTACAGCGAGCCGCTCGGCGCCACCTATCTGGATGAAGACGGCCGCAACCAGCGCGTGTGGATGGGCTCCTACGGCTTTGGACCCGCCCGGGCGGCGGCGGCGGCCGTGGAGCAGTACGCCGATGAGAACGGGATCTCGTGGCCGCGGGAGACCGCCCCCTTCGATGTCGAGCTGGTGGTGCTCGGCAAGCCGGGCTCGTCCGAACGCGAGCTCGCCGACCGGCTGTACCGCGAACTTGGCGACGTGGGCTTGCAGACGCTCTACGACGAGCGCGACGCCGGGCCGGGGGAGAAGTTCACCGACGCCGAGCTGCTCGGCTGCCCGCTGCGCCTGACCGTGGGCCGCCGCACGCTGGCCGCCGGGGAGATCGAGGTTCAGATCCGCCGCGGACGCGAGAGCCGCTCGGTGCCGGTCGCCGGCGCCGCGGAGGCCGTGGCCGAGCTCTGGCGCGGACTGCCCTGAGGCGAGAGCGGAGACCGGTCCGTCCGCACGGGCACCGCCGATGAGCCCTCCGATCACCAAACGGCGTCTGTTCGGACTCGATCGCTCCGGCCCGCCGCCGGCGGCGACGCTGTCCGATCAGCCACTGCGCCCGTGGACGATCCCCAACGCGATCGGCTACCTGCGACTGGCCGGGATCCCTGTGTTCCTGTTTTTGGCCCTGTCGAGCCCCGACGGGCAGTCCACGGTGGCCACGATCCTGTTCGCGGTCATCGGGTGGGCCGACTACCTTGATGGCTTCGCGGCTCGCCTGACCGGCCAGTACAGCCGTTTCGGCGCGCTGCTTGACCCGGTTGTCGATCGCCTGCTGATCGTCTCGGGAATGGTCGTGGCGTTTGAGTTCTCGCTGCTTCCGCGTTGGGCGCTGGTCCTGGCCGTGGCCAGGGAGGTGTTCATGCTCGGCCTGAGCCGCTACGGGCTCAAGCGCGGGATCGAGCTGAAGATCAACTGGCCGGGGCGGATCGGGGTCGCGCCGACCATGGGGGCGCCGTTCTTCGCCATGGCCGGAGTCCACTGGCTGGCCTTGATCATGCTTTACAGCGGACTCGCCCTGTCTCTGACGGCGACTTTTCTCTATGTTCGCCGCGGCCTGGCCGAGGCGCGCGCTCTGAAGGCACGCGCCGCCGCGGACAGTCGCTCCGGTCACCCGACCGACGCTCCGCCCGAGCGACTCTAAAGCTCAGCTTGACCCTGTGAGGTGGCGGCCTATACACTGCTGCGCTCCGAAACATTCGATAGCAGTGGGGGAACACAGGCATGGATACCTTTCCCGACCTCGGTTCGCTGAGTGATCAGGAGTTGAAGGACCTCATCAAGCAGCTGACCGACGAGGAGATGGAGATCTCCTATCGGCGCCGGATCCTGCACGGCAAGATCGACATCCTGCGCGCCGAGCTGGTCAACCGCCTGCGCAAGAAGGACGAGGGCGGCGAGCTGGTCATCTCCGGGGCGGACGTCCAGCAGCTGACCGACATTCTGGCCGGCCGGGTTCCGGCCTCGGACACCGAATAGCTCGCTCCTCGGGTATGGCCCAGCACTGCCCAGAGTGCGGCTTCGCCAACGACGATGGCGCCAGTTATTGCCAACGATGCGGCGCCTTTTTGGCTAGCTCCGAGCCGCCGCCGGGCGCCTCGACGGCGACGTACAAGCTGGGGGAGACCGGCGAGCTCGAAGCCGTCGACCTGGGCGATGTCGTCTCCGGTGGCGCGGCCCTTGTGATCCGCGCCGGGGGCGGCCGGGCCGGGGAGAGCTTCCCCGTCGAGGGCGACCGCGTGTCGGTCGGACGACGCCCCGACAGCGACGTGTTCCTCGACGACGTGACCGTCTCGCGCGACCACGCGCTGATCGTCCGGCGCGGCAGCGACTACTTCCTGGATGACTGCGGCTCCCTTAACGGCACCTACGTGAACCGGCGACGGATCGACTCACACCGTCTCGCCGACGGCGACGAGCTCCAGGTCGGCAAATACAAGCTCGCGTTCCTGAGCCGCTGATGGCCACTCCGGAAACCACCGAGACCGGGATCGAGCTCCCCGAGCCGCCGCCGTCCGAAGGGTCCTCGCCGAGGCAGAAGTCGGTCACGATCGGCGCCGTCTGCAAGGCGCTGGAGCAGGAGTTCCCCGACATCTCAATCTCCAAGATCCGCTACCTGGAGGATCAGAAGCTGCTCGCGCCCCGGCGCACTCAGGGCGGCTACCGGCTCTACAGCCAAAACGACGTTCAGCGCCTGCGCACGATCCTGCGCCTGCAGCGCGACGAGTTCCTGCCCCTGCGGGTGATCCGGCAGGAGCTGGCCGGAGGCCGGTCGGAGAGCGATGTCGCGCCACCGGCCGGCGAGCGCCGTGGACCCCGGCGCCCGATGGTCAGCACCGACCCCGGCGCGCTGTACTCGCTCGAGGATGTCGTCGACGAGACGGGCGCCACGCCCGGACTGGTCCGCGAGCTGGTCGATTTCGGCGTGATCAAGGGGGAGACCCGGGCCGGCACCCGCTATTACGACGAGACCGAGCGAGAGATCGTCAGAGCCGTCTCGGAGCTGGCGCGCTATGGGGTGGGCGGACGCAACCTGCGCGTGTTCCGCAGCTCGGCGGACCGCGAGGCCCAGCTGCTGCAGAGCATCCTCGCCCCGGCGCTCCGGTCAAGAAATCCCGAGCGCCGTAAAGAGGCCATCGAAGCGCTTGAGAACCTCGCCTCAGTAACCACCCATCTGAAGCATTTGCTACTGATCAGGGATCTGCGCAAGATCGCCACGTAGTTCGCGGCGCGGCGCAACCTTCTGATCCTGGAGCTGTTTCTGATGCTGATGTCGCTGTCCGTGCCCCTGTCTGCGCGCCGTGCGCGGGCCGCCCTCGCCCTCGTTGTCGTCACCGCGCTGGCGGCCGTGATCCTGCTCGGCGGGGCCATCCCCGCCCACGCCCGTGCTCACCGGACCAGGGTTCCCCAGGGGTTTGTGGGCATGGACATCGATGGACCGCTGTTCAATCCCACCGACGTCCTGGATCTGAACAACCAGATGTCGAGCATGGTCGGCAACGGGGTCGAGAGTGTCCGCGTGGCCTTCAACTGGGCCGCCGCCCAGCCCTACGCGACCTGGTCCCAGGTGCCCGCCGAGGACCGCTCGCAGTTCGTCAACGGGCCGAGCGGACGGCCGATCTCCTACGCCGCCACCGACCAGGTCGTGGGCGACGCCGCTCGCCACGGGCTGAACGTGCTCCCGACCCTGCTCTACGCACCGGGCTGGGATGCGGCCGGCAACCGGGCCGGATTCAGCATCCCCCGGCGCGACGCCCCTTATGCGGAGTTCGCGGGCGCGATGGTCCGGCGCTACGGCCCGCACGGAAGCTTCTGGGGTCAGAACCCCAGCATCCCCCGGACGCCGATCCACATGTGGCAGGTGTGGAACGAGCCGAACATCGCCCAGTACTGGCGCCAGCCGTTCGCCCGGTCCTACGTCGGCCTGCTGCGTCTGACCCACCAGGCCATCAAGCAGGCCGACCGCAGCGCGAAGGTCGTGCTCGGAGCGCTGACCAATCTGGCCTGGCACTCGCTCGGGCAGATCTATGCCGTCAGGGGCGCCCGGAGCCTGTTCGACATCGTGTCGGTCAACGGGTTCACGAGCAAGCCGGCTGACGTGATCCTCTATCTGCGGCTCATGCGTCACGCGATGGACCGCTACAAGGACGTCACCAAGCCGCTGATCGCCACCGAACTGAGCTGGCCTTCGGCCCGGGGGCAGACCTCCCAGCGCAACGACTTCAACACGACCCAGAACGGGCAAGCCCGCAACATCGCCCAGCTGTTGCCGATGATCCGCGCGTGGCGTCTGCGCCTGGGCCTGACCGCCTTCTACTACTACACGTGGATGGGCAACGAGTTCAAGGGGGCTCCGGCCTTCCAGTTCTCCGGCCTGCTGCGCTACACCAACAGCGGCCAGGTGAAGAGCAAACCCGCCCTCGGCGCCTTCCGCCGCGGCGCGCTCGCGCTGGAGGGCTGCCGCGCCAAGGGCAGCACGGCCACGCGCTGCGTGCGTTGAACACAAACACGAGCCCCGGCGCGCGGCCGGGGATCGGGTCATCTGGCCGGTGGGCGACAATGACCCCCGCATGAACCAGGGGATCAGCTCACCGGCCGGTCGGCAACGATGACCCCCGCATGAACCAGGATCAACGGGATGCCCAGGAGCTGCGGGCCTATATCCGGGACATTCCCGACTTCCCGACACCCGGGATCATGTTCAAGGACATCACGCCGCTGCTCCTGGACCCGGGGGCGCTCGACCTGGCCGTGTCCCGCCTCGCCGAGCTCGTGGCGCCCACCCCGGTCGACTATGTCGTGGCTGCGGAGGCGCGGGGGTTCATCCTCGGTGCCGCGCTGGCCCGAGAGCTCGGCGCCGGCTTCGTGCCCGCGCGCAAGCCGGGCAAGCTGCCTGGCGAGACTCTCAGCGCCGATTACGCACTGGAGTACGGGATCGATTCGCTCGAGGTCCACGCCGACGCGATGGCCGGCGGGGCCAAGGTCCTCGTCCATGACGATCTGCTCGCCACCGGGGGCACCGCCGGGGCGCTGTGCGACCTGGTCATCGGGCTCGGCGGCGACATCGTCGGCTGCGCCTTCCTCCTCGAGCTGGCCTTCCTCGGCGGCCGCCAACGGCTGCAGGCCCAGGCCCATCCGGTCCACTCCCTGATCGAATACAAGGACTGAAGGCAATGCCGATCGCCCAGAGCAGCCGAACGTTGGCCGCCGACCAGCAGCAGCTCTGGGACCTGATCGCCGACGCCCACCACTTCCCGCGCTGGTGGCCGGGCGTGATCCGCATGGAGGGGGTCAGCGATGACCGCTTTACCCAGGTGTTCAAGACCAAGCGCGGGCGCCCGGTCCGGATCGACTTCCACATCGTGATGTCCGAGGCGCCCCGGATGCGGGCCTGGGAGCAGGAGATCGCCGGGACGCCGTTCGAGCGCGTCCTCAACGAGCTCGTGATCGAGATCGAGCTCCAGCCCACCAACGGCGGGACCGAGGTCACGATCAGCCAGCAGCAGAAGCTCCGCGGCTACTCACGCACCGGAGGCTTCCTGCTCCGGCGCGCCACCCGCAACCGCCTCTCCGAAGCGCTGGACGGCCTCGAGCGGATCTCCGGTACCGGCTAGGGCCTCCTTTCTTGGCCCGAAACCTCGGCCGCCACTGTCAAAGGCCGCAGAACGCTGCCTCGTCGGTGCGAATCGGCGTTTGGGTTTGAGAAGGGGAGCGATTCGGCTTTGAAAGCTGCGCCCGGACTCCTGCTTACGCGAGCGCCTGTCGGCGATAAGAGCGGGCGGGGCGGGGGAGGCGCTCCAAGCACTCCTCGCTCGCCCCTTTCATCACCATCGAACGTTCCATAGCCCAACAGAGGCGAGCCCGGAGTGCTTGGAGGGCTGGCCCCGTCCCGCAGCCGCCGGAGTTCCGCTACAGGCCAGAGAGCGGCCCGGACAGGATGATGGTGCCCGGCGCCTTGGGGTGCGAGATCGTCTCGACGGTGACGATCAACTGCTTGTAGTGCGACGCATTGGCGGGCAGTCCGCCCGCGGTCGAGAGCTTGCCGTTGGTGCTGACACCCGGGTTCACGAAGCCGAGGAAATGCGCGTCGCTGGCTGAGTTGTAGAGCCAGACGGCGTACGCGTTGGGCGGCTTGGTCGAGTTCGGGGGCACGTTCTGGGCCACGATCGCGATCCCGTCGTTGGCGCCCTCCTTGAGGATTTCAGCGATCCCGGCCGCCTTGCCGCCCTTGGCGGTCGGCTTTAGGTTGACCTGGGCTACGACGTGAGCGCTGGAACTGCTGGTGGTGGTTCCCGAGGCGGCGGCCGGAGCGGTGCTGGTGCTGCTGGTCGACACCGCGGCCGCGGCCGCGTGGGGCTTGTTGTTGTTGGACTTGGTCAGGAAGAAGACGGCCACGCCGGCGACGATCAGGACGCCGACGAGGATCAGGATCGCACCGCCGACCCGCGAGGAGCGGGGCTCTCCGTCTCCGGCAGCGGGGCTCGGCGACGGGGGCTGTGGTGGCGCGTTACCCGTCGCGGCGGCGATGCTTCCGGCGATCCCGCCGGCGCTTCCTGCCGCAGCGGCCTCCTTCGCGGCCTGCTTGTTGCGTCGGCGCTTGAGGAGGACGCTCTCCCGCTGCTTCTTTTCCTTTTCAGCCGGTGGCTCGGCCGGAGCCGCGACGGGCGTGGCGACCGGTTCGTGGCTGGGCGTGAGCTCGGTCGGTATCTCCGGCAGGGGCTGGCTGGCCAGCGGGGCCAGCTCGGAGGCCAGAACGCGCGCCCACGCGCGCTCGCTGGGCGATATGGCCAGGTG
>DASXHG010000337.1:0-4261 GCA_036488625.1 Solirubrobacteraceae bacterium
AGCCGGGACTTGTTGGGCGTCCCGTCGAGCGAGATCAGCATGCGGTCAAGCGCGGCCTGGCTCGAGGCGTCCTGGCCATGGATCGCGGTGGCGATCTCCGTGTTGACGTTCTCCACGGCCTTGGTCACGCCCTTGCCCATCCACTCGTCTCCCCCGTCGCGCAGCTCGGTGGCCTCGAATTCCCCCGTCGAGGCACCCGACGGCACGGCCGCCCGGCCCCAGGCTCCGGACTGCAGGCTCAGCTCCACCTCGACGGTGGGATTACCCCGGCTGTCCAGGATCTGTCGGGCATGGACATGCTCGATCTGGCTCATGTGGGCTAGGAGTCTCCTTGGATCAGGCGCGCGCGGGCGTAGTAGATGAGCTGCTCGTCAGGCGGGAGATCGTCCCAAGTCCGGCCCTCCGATGTCGCCAGCTCCGCGGCGGCGAGGACGCGACCGCTGAATCGGGTCGACGCAGCGCGCAGGGCGAGCTCCGGATCGACCTTCAGCTTGCGGGCCACGTTGACGGCCGCGAACAGCACGTCACCCACCTCGTGAAAGCGCTCGTCGGGACTACCGGCGGCCTCCAGCTCAACCAGCTCATCACGGACTGACTGCAGCGGACCCTCGACGCCGGGGAAGTCAAATCCGGTCGAGGCGGCGCGCCGCTGCACCTTGCGGGCGTGCAGCAGGCTGGGCAGGTTCTCAGGCACTTCGCCGAAGATGCCCGGCTCGCGGCCGGGCTCGTCGCGCTTGATCGCGTCCCAGTTGGCCAGCACCTCCCCCGCCGTCTCGGCCTCGATGTCGCCGAACACGTGGGGATGGCGGCGGATCAGCTTCTGCGTGACGTGATCGGCGACCGCGGCCAGGTCACCGGCCCCGCGTTCCTCGAGCAGCAGGGACAGGAAGTGGACCTGGAAGAGAACGTCGCCGAGCTCGTCCAGGAGCTTGACGTCATCGCGACGATGGGCGGCGTCAGCCAGCTCGTAGGCCTCTTCCACGGTGTGCGGGACGATCGTGCGCTCGTCCTGCTCGCGGTCCCAGGGACACTCATCACGAAGGCGGTGAGTGATGGCATCCAGGCGGGCGACCGCCTCTGGCGCCCGCTCGCCGGCGGGGTTCACTAGGGGGCGGCGGTTGCCGAGCCGGCGGCGCCGGCGGAGCCGGCCGCGCCCGTGCTGCTGGTCTTGGGGGCCTTGTAGCCGGCGCAGTCGGCCATCGCGTAGCTGCCCTTACAAGTGGTCTTGCTCTTCCAGTGCGACTTAGCGGTGTTGTTGACGGCGTTCTGAGCGGCCGTCTGCAGCTGAGTGGTCAGCTGCTGCTTGATCAGCGCCGTCGACTGGGCGAGGCTGCGGGACCGGGCCGGGGTGATCTTGGTCACCTCGACGACGTAGTAGCCGAACTGACCCTTGATCGGACCCAGCAGCTTGCCGACGGTCGCCGACGGCGCGAACGCGGCCGCGCTGAGGGCGCTGTCCTGTTGCCCGGCGGTGACGTTCGAGAGCACGCCGCCCTTGTTCTTGGTCGTCGGATCGATCGAGTACTGCTTGGCGACCTTGGCGAAGCTCTGGCCCTTGTCCAGCGCCTTGCGGGCGGCGGCGGCCTGGGCGGCGGTCTTGGTCAGGACGATGCGCATGTTGCGCGTCTGCGGCGTGCCGAAGCTCGACTTGTGCGCGGCGTAGTAGGCCTGGATGGCCGCCGGGGTCACGGTCGTGGGATGGCGGGCCAGCAGCTTGGTGTAGATCTGCTGGACGCGGATCCGGTAGGTGACGTCGGCCAGCGTCTGGCCGGTCGACTTCAGGAAGGTCTGGAACTGGGCATCGGTCGAGAACTGACCCTTCTTGGCCGTGGCCAGCGCCTGCTGGACCTGGGTCGAGGTCAGGTTGATGTGAAGCCGATGCGCGTCAGCCTGGTACCAGTAGGCGCGGACCAGGAAGTCCATGACCTGACTGGAGAGCGAGGTGAAGAGCTGGTGGCAGTCGGTCTTGAGCGTGGCGTCCTTGGTGCTCTTCAAGGCCGGGATCTGCGCCCGCACCTGGGCGATGCACTTGCTGAAGTTGGGCGGGTCGTTGGGCACGATCACCGGCTGGCCCGGGGACTGGCTGGCCTGCTGCTTGGCGGCCACGTACATCCAGTGATTGAAGGCCTGGGTGCTGATCGGGTTGCCCGCGACGACGGCCACCGAGTTATCGGGGACGCTCGAGCCGCAGCCCGAGACGGCCAGCGCTACGAGCACAAAAAAGGCGCCAAGCGCCGGAATGAACTTCGGAGTCTTCATGAACTCGGCCGATGGTAGCGAGGTCACTGTCGAGAGGAGCCCACCTTCCGCAGGTCTTACGCAACTCCTAAGTCATCAGGCCGCGCCGACGACCTCGGCCTCGCGCTCCTCGGCGCCCCGCGTCACGGCCAAGAGGACGTCGGCGGCGCGGACGATGGCCGGGAAGCGCTGCTCGGGATCCTTGGGCATACGCACCGAGAGCTGCGACTTGCCCGACTCATACAGGGCCTCGGGAATCTCGGCCCGGAAGGCCTTGGCCCGCGTCGAGTCAAGCTCGATCGGGGTCATGGCCAGGCGGTCGCCGCGAATCGTGACCGTCTGGGCGCCGGCCTGGCCGAATTTGATCCGGGCCCGCTGCAGGTCGATCAGATTGGCCAGCGGCACCGGCAGCTCGCCGAAGCGATCCTCGAGCTCGTCGTGCAGCACCGCGAGGTCGGCGACCTCGCGAGCGGCGGCGATCCGGCGGTGCACATCGACCTTGGCCTGCTCGTAGGGGATGTAGTCCGACGGGACGTAGGCGTCGACGTTGACATCCAGACGCACGGGCTCCCAGTCGTCCTCGGCGCTCGTCTCGCCTTCCGAGGCCGCCACCGCCTCGTCGAGCATTTGCATGTAGAGCTCGAAGCCCAGCGCGGCCACATGGCCCGACTGCTCGTCGCCGAGCAGGTTGCCCGCTCCGCGCAGCTCGAGATCGCGCATTGCGACCTTGAAGCCGGCACCGAGCTCGGTGTAGTCCGAGAGTGCCGACAGCCGGTTGGCGGCCTCGGGGGTCAGCGCCGCCGCGCTCGGGTAGAGCAGGTACGCATAGGCACGCTCGCGAGAGCGCCCCACCCGTCCGCGTATCTGGTAGAGCTGGCTGAGGCCGAAGATGTCGGCGCGCTCGACGATCAGCGTATTGGCCTGGGGAATGTCGATGCCCGATTCGATGATGCTCGTGCACACGAGCACGTCGGCGTCGCCGCGCAGGAAGGTCAGCATCCGCTTCTCCAGCGTGGACTCGTCCATCTGCCCGTGGGCGACCTCGAAGCGCAGCCCCGGACACAGCCCGCGCAGGCGCACCGCGGTCTCCTCGATCGTCTCCACGCGGTTGTGGAGGAAGAAGGCCTGGCCGTGGCGTTCCTTCTCGCGGTTCAGGGCGCGGCGGACGAGCTCCTCGTCGTACTCGCCGACGTAGGTCTTGACCGGGCGGCGGCCCTCGGGCGGGGTCTCGATGACGCTGATGTCGCGCACGCCGGCCAGCGACATCTGAAGCGTGCGCGGGATCGGGGTAGCGCTCATGGCGATCACGTCGACGCGGAGCTTGAGCTGGCGCAGAAGCTCCTTCTGCTTGACCCCGAAGCGCTGCTCCTCGTCGACGATCAGCAGGCCGAGATCCTTGGCCCGGACATCGCGGGAAAGCAGGCGGTGCGTCCCGATCAGGATGTCCACCTCGCCCTTGCTAAAGCGGGCCAGCGCCTGCTTCTGCTCGGCCGCGGGCCGGAAGCGCGAGACGTGCTCGATCGTCACCGGGTAGTCCTTGAGACGCTCGGAGAAGGTGCCGTAGTGCTGCTGGGCGAGGATCGTGGTCGGGACGAGCAGCATCACCTGCTTGCCGTCCTGCACGGACTTGAAGGCCGCCCGCAGCGCGACCTCCGTCTTGCCGTAGCCGACGTCGCCGCAGATCAGGCGGTCCATCGGGCGCTCGGACTCCATGTCGCCCTTGACGAACTCGATCGCGTCGCGCTGGTCGGGTGTCTCGGTGTAGGGGAAGGCGTCCTCGAACTCGCGCTGCCAGTCGGTGTCGATCGGGAACTGGTACCCCTGCCGGCGCTTGCGCTCGGCGTAGAGATTGAGCAGTTCGCCCGCCAGTTCCTGGGCGGCGCGCCGGGCTCGGGCCTTGAGCTGCTCCCAGCGCGAGCCGCCGAGCTTGGACAGCGGCGGATGCGCACCGCCGGCCCCGACGTAGCGGCTGATCTTGGCCAGTTGATCGACGGGCACGAACACGCGGTCAGAGCCCGCGTAC
>DASXHG010000359.1:0-3097 GCA_036488625.1 Solirubrobacteraceae bacterium
GCCTCGTCGCCTCGCCCTTCAAGGCCGCGTACGTGGCTGCCAAGCACGGCGTGCTTGGTCTGGTCAAGACCCTGGCCCTCGAGGGCGCCGAGCGAGGAATCACCGCCACCGCCGTCTGCCCCGGTTACGTCCGTACGCCGCTGGTTCAAAAGCAGATCGCCGACCAGGCCAAGGCGCACTCGAGGCCTGAGGAAGAGGTTCTCGAGCAGGTGATCCTCGAGCCCCACGCGATCAAGGAGCTGATCGAGCCTGATGAAGTGGCCGCCGTGGTCAGTTTCCTGGCCGGCCCGGCCGGTCGCGCCTTCACCGGCGCGCCCGTGACGATGGACTTCGGCTGGACGGCGCGGTAGACCGGACCCTCGCTCTCAACCTTGCCAGGATCATGTCAAGGTTTAGTAGGATCTCGTAGATGCGTGACTTCATTGGCGCCGCGCACGAGCGAACGATCGTCTTCGACGGTGGCATGGGCGCCACGCTGGAGCAGTTCGACCTCGATCTCGAGCGCGACTACAAGCTCCCCGGGCGCTGCCACGAGGCCCTCATCCTCAACCGCCCGGACGTGATCGAGGGCGTGCATCAGTCGATGCTCGAGGCCGGGGCCGAAGTCGTCGAGACCGACACCTTTCAGGCCTCGCGGCTGAAGCTGTCCGAGTGGGGGCTCGAAGATCACACCCACGAGATCAACCTCAAGGCGGCCCAGATCGCGCGCAAGGCCGCGGGCGAGAAGCGCTTCGTGGCCGGCTCGATCGGCCCGACCGGCTTTCTCCCCGCCTCTGACGATCCCACGCTCGGCCAGATCGGCTTCCGCGAGCTGGTGGAGGTCTTCACCGAGCAGGCCAACGGCCTCATCGCCGGTGGCGTCGATCTGGTCATCATCGAGACCGCCCAGGACATCCTGGAGGTCAAGGCGGCCATCTTCGGAGTCCGCGCCGCGGCCGCCGACCTGGACCGCCAGGTTCCGATCCAGTGCAGCGTCTCGCTGCTCCCCCAGGGCGGGAAGATGCTCCTCGGCACCGACATCAGCGCCGTGCTGGCCACCCTCGAGGCCCTTGACGTCGACGTGATCGGCCTCAACTGCTCCACCGGGCCCGAGGACATGCGTGACGCGATCCGCTTTTTGACCGAGTTCTCCTCGGTTCCCGTCCACTGCATTCCCAACGCCGGGCTACCCCTGCAGGGTCCCAACGGCGAGACGATCTTCCCTGAGAAGCCCGGCCCGCTGGCCGAGGTACTGGGAGAATTCGTCGACCGCTACGGCGTCTCGATCGTCGGCGGCTGCTGTGGCACGACGCCCGAGCACATCGAGGCCATCGCCGAACGGGTCAAGGGCCGGATTCCCGAGCCCCGTCCCCAGCGGCGCCCCCCGCACGTGAGCTCGATGATCGCCGCCACGCCGCTGGTTCAGGACCCGCGGCCGACGCTGGTCGGCGAGCGGGTCAACTCCCAGGGCTCGCGCAAGGCCAAGGAGATGCTCCTCGCCGACGACTACGACGGCCTGCTCGTGGTGGCCGAGGACCAGGTCACCGGCGGCGCCCACGTGCTCGACATCTGCGTGGCGCTGACCGAGCGTCAGGACGAGGACGAGCAGATGCGACAGGTGGTCAAGGGCATCTCGCTGAGCCAGCCCGCGCCAATCCAGATCGACTCGACCGAGCCGGCGGTGATCGAGGCGGCGCTGGAGCAGATTCCCGGCCGGGCGATCGTCAACTCCGTCAACCTCGAGGCCGGACGCGCGAAGCTCGACAAGGTCGTACCGCTGGCCAAGGCCCACGGCGCGGCGCTGATCGCGCTGACCATCGATGAAGAGGGCATGGCCAAGACGGCCGAGCGCAAGCTCGAAGTCGCCCGCCGGATCACCGAGCTGTGCTGCGACGAGCATGGACTGGACCGCGAAGCGCTGATCTTCGACTGCCTGACCTTCACCCTGACCACCGGGGATGAGGAGTGGCGTCCGAGCGCGGTCGCCACCATCGAGGGCATCCGGCAGGTCAAGGCGGAGCTGCCCGGCGTCAAGACCTCGCTCGGGGTCTCGAACGTGAGCTTCGGCGTCGGGCTGCCGGCCCGCTCGGTGCTCAACAGCGTGTTCCTGCACCACTGCGTCGAGGCCGGGCTGGACCTGGCCATGGTCAACCCCAACCACATCACCCCCTACAGCGAGATCACCGAGGCCGAACGCGACCTGGCCGACGATCTCGTCTTCAACCGCCGCGAGGACGCCCTCGAACGGTTCATCTCCCATTTCGAGGCCAAGGGCCCCGAGGACGATGAGGGCGCGGGCAAGGCCAACCCGACCGAGGGCATGGAGCCCGAGGAGGCCCTGCACTTCCACATCCTGCGCCGCAAGAAGGAGGGCGTGGAGGATTGGATTGACGCCAGCGTCGAGAAGATCGGTGCCGTCCCCACCCTCAACACGGTGCTGCTCCCGGCCATGAAGGAGGTCGGTGACAAGTTCGGCGCCGGCGAGCTGATCCTCCCCTTCGTGCTCCAGTCGGCCGAGGTCATGAAGCGCGCCGTGGCCCACCTCGAGCAGTACCTGGACAAGCTCGAGGGCTACACCAAGGGCACGGTCGTGATCGCCACCGTCTTCGGCGACGTGCACGACATCGGCAAGTCGCTGGTCAACACGATCCTCACCAACAACGGCTACACGGTCGTCGACCTCGGCAAGCAGGTTCCGATCTCGACCATTCTCGACGCCGCCGTCGAACACGACGCGACGGCGATCGGCCTCTCCGCGCTGCTCGTCTCGACCTCCAAGCAGATGCCGGCCGCCGTCCAGGAACTGCACCAGCGGGGGCTCGAGTTCCCGGTCCTGATCGGGGGAGCGGCCATCAACCGCAACTTCGGCCTGCGCATCCTCTACCCGGGCGGGACCGAGACCGACGACCTCTATGAGCCCGGGGTGTTCTACTGCAAGGACGCCTTCGAGGGCCTGGCCAAGATGGACCAGCTGATCGACGCCGAGGCGCGCGAGGCGCTGGTCACCAAGACGCGCGCCGACGCCCAGCAGCTGCGCGACAAGCCGGCCGCCGAGCCCGATGACGCGCCGCCGGTCACCGACGACACGGTGCGCAGCGGTGCCGCCACCGACACCCCC
>DASXHG010000379.1:0-2005 GCA_036488625.1 Solirubrobacteraceae bacterium
ATCCTCGACGCCGAGCGCGCCGACTACGCGGCCTACCTGTCAGGATTCGACGAGGCCGGCGTAGCGGTCGCCGGGACGGAGGCGGCCCGATGAGCTCGATCACTCTCTCCAAGGCGCTCAACGCGGGGCTGCGCAAGTCGCTCGAGTCCGACCCCAAGGTAATGATCATGGGCGAGGACGTCGGCAAGCTCGGCGGCGTCTTCCGGGTGACGGACGGACTGCAGAAGGACTTCGGCGAGCATCGCGTGGTCGATACCCCGCTGGCCGAGGCCGGCATCGTCGGCACCGCGATCGGCCTGGCCCTGCGCGGCTACCGGCCAGTGTGCGAGATCCAGTTCGACGGCTTCGTCTTCCCCGCGTTCGACCAGATCGTCAGCCAGCTCGCCAAGATGCGCTACCGCTCCGGTGGCACCGTCGCCCTGCCCATCGTGATCCGGATACCGTTCGGCGGCGGGATCGGCGCGGTGGAGCACCACAGCGAGTCGCCCGAGGCCTACTTCGCGCACACGCCCGGGCTGCGCGTGGTCGCCTGCGCCGACCCGGCCGACGCGTTCGCGATGATCCAGCTCGCCATCGCCGCCGACGATCCGGTGGTGTTCTTCGAGCCCAAGCGGCGCTACTGGGACAAGGCCGAGATCGACACCTCGGCCCCGCTGGAGTCAGCGCTCCCGCTCGACCGGGCGCGGATCGTGCTGCCAGGAGACGACGTCACCCTGCTCTGCTACGGGCCGCTGGTCCGCAGCTGCGTCGAGGCGGCCCTCGCGGCCCGCGAGGACGGGCGGTCCATCGAGGTGATCGACCTCCGCTCGCTGTCCCCGATTGACGTCGCGACCATCACGGCATCAGTGGCCCGGACCGGACGGTGCGTCGTCGCGCACGAGGCGCCGGTCTACGCGGGACTCGGCGCGGAGGTCGCCGCCCGGGTCACCGAGCAGTGCTTCTACCATCTGGAGGCTCCGGTGCTTCGCGTCGGCGGGTTCTCGACCCCCTACCCGGTCGCCAGGGTCGAGGATCACTACCTGCCCGACCTGGACCGCATCCTGGACGCGGTCGACCGCACGTTCGCCTTCTGAGCCCGGAGAGATCAGCATGAACAAGGAGTTCAGGCTCCCCGACGTGGGGGAGGGCCTCACCGAGGCCGACATCGTGTCCTGGCATGTCAAGCCCGGCGACGCGGTCACGATCAACCAGGTCATCGTCGAGATCGAGACGGCCAAGGCAGTGGTCGAGCTGCCGAGCCCGTACGCGGGAACGGTCAGCGCACTGCTGGTGACCGAGGGACAGACCGTCGACGTGGGGATCCCGATCATCACGATTGACGTGCCGGTCGCGGGCGAAACCCCGGCCCCCGAGGCCACCCCGGCCGAAGCGGAGGCCAGGGCGGAGACCGAGGCAGAGGCCAAGGCGGAGGCCGAGCCGCAGCCGCCGGGGGCGGCAACACAAGCTCGCCAGCCGGTTCTCGTCGGGTACGGCGTCAAGCCTGGCTCGACCAGCCGCCGGGCGAGAAAGGGGCCGCCGAGCCGACCGGGCTCCTATCCCGCCACGCCTTCGGCGCCGCCCTCAGGGGGGTTCGCGGGGGCGGGTGCCCCCCCAATCGGGGGGGCTCCGGGGGGTCGTCCCGCGGGAATAAGCAGAGCGCTCGCCAAGCCGCCGGTGCGACGGCTCGCCCGGGACCTCGGCATCGACCTGACCGGACTGACCGGCAGCGGGCCGGAGGGGTCGGTCACCAGGGGAGATGTCCAAAAGGCAGCAGGCGAAGCAACGGTCCGTTCGACACCTCGGTCTTTTGCGGAGCCGACCGCCGGCCCGCATCCCGCCGCCGAGCTCAGCCCGGCCGCATCCGGGGCCGACGAAGAGCGGATTGCGGTGCGCGGGGTGCGCAAGCACACCGCCGCCGCGATGGTGGCCAGCGCGTTCACCGCGCCCCATGTGACGGAGTTCCTCCAGGTCGACGTCACCGAGACCATGGCCGCGGTCCGCCGGGCCCGTGAGCTGCCTGAGTTCA
>DASXHG010000014.1:0-2506 GCA_036488625.1 Solirubrobacteraceae bacterium
GCCTCGGCGGCGAGATCCACGCGTCCGCCGTAGCCCTCGTTGAAGATCAGGTAGATCACCGCCAGCACCGCCTGCAGGCGGTCGGGCAACAGGTGGTCAGCGGGAACGGAGAACGGAATCCCGGCGGCCTTGATCTTGGCCTTGGCTCGCGACAGTCGCCGCTTCATGGTCGCCTCGGAGACGATGAACGCGCGAGCGATCTCCTCGGTCGTCAGGCCTCCCAGAGCACGCAGCGTCAGCGCGACCTGGGCCTCGGTGGACAGGGCCGGGTGACAGCAGGTGAAGATCAGCTCCAGCCGCTCGTCGTCGATTCCCTCGTGCTCCATCTCGTCCTCGCTGGCCTCCGGCACGCCGAGCAGGCGGGTCTTCTCGGCCAGGCTGCGCTCTCGCCGGATGCGGTCGATCGCCCGGTTGCGCGCTGTCGTGACCAGCCAGGCCCGCGGGTTGTCGGGGATGCCGTCCCGCGGCCAACGCTCGGCGGCGATCGTGAAGGCATCCTGAACGGCTTCCTCGGCCAGGTCGAAATCACCGAGGAAGCCGATCAGATGAGCGAGGACCCGACCCCACTCGTCGCGGAAGACCTGCTCGATCAGCTCGGCTGCTCCACCAGCGGACGCACCTCAACCGAGCCGCCGAGGCGCGCCGCCGGGATTCGGGCGGCGAGCTCGATGGCCTCATCCAGGTCGCCGGCCTCGAACACGTAGTAGCCGCCGAAGATCTCCTTCGTATCGGCGAAGGGACCATCGGTGGTCAGCGCGCGGCCGTCCTGGACGCGAACCGTCGTCGCCGTCTCAATCGGCTGCAGCTGAGCGCCGCCGGCGCACCGCGAGTCGTCAGAGAGGGCGAAGTACTCGCCGTAGACGGCCTGGCGTTCGGCTTCCGAAAGAGCCTCGTGAGAGCCGGGCTTCTCGTAGATCAAAAGTGCGTACTTCATCGTCGACCTCCTAGGCAGGGAGTGAGTTGTCGGCTCTACGACGAACGGAGCGTGACGGAGGGGACACCCAAGCGGAGAAATTGTTTGTCAGACCGCGCGTGCCCGCAACCACGGCAAGTGGCGAATTCTGGTTACTCCCGAGGTGACTAGATTTCGCCACTTCCCCGGGGTAGCCGCGGGCGTACCCGCCGCCTGCGGGGTGACGCCGCGTCTTCAGGTTCACCGCCGGGCTAGTGCAGGCCGAGCGCTCGCCCGGCGTGCGCGGCGAGATTGAACAGCGGCGAGGGGAAGATGCCAAAGAACACGCTGGCCACGCCGAACACGACCGCGACCACGGTGACCTCCAAAAACGGGCCGCCGCGCGGGCCCTCGGAGGAGCCCGGCGGATCGGAGAAGCCGAGCACGTCGGCCTCGGGCGAGCCGCCGGCGATCGGGGCCAGGCGAGCCGAGCCGGGACCGTGGCGTGAGACGGCCGGCGCGCCGCCCATCCACATCGCGGCGATCACTCGCAGGTAGTAGCCGAGCGAGATCATCGAGCCGATCACGAGCACGATGGCCAGCCAGGTGTAGCCGCCGTTGACGAGGGCGTGGATGAGCTGGAATTTCCCGATGAACCCGACGGTGCCGGGAATGCCGGCCAGGGCGAGCATGGCCACCGTCATCGGCCAGGCCAGCCACGGGCGGCGGGCCCCCAGCCCGGCGATCCCGGCCAGGTCGTCCCCGTCGGCGCGTTCGCTCTGCGCGCCGGAGATGACCGCAAAGGCGGCCAGGTTCATGAACAGGTAGATGCCCAGGTAGAGAACGGTGGCGTCGACGCCGAGCTTGGTGGCCACGACCACGCCGGAAAGCATGTAGCCGGCCTGGGCGACGCTCGAGTAGCCCAGCAGTCGTTTCAGCGAGGTCTGGCCGAGCGCGCCGACGTTGCCGACGATGATCGTGATCGCGGCGATCGTGGCCAGCGCCGGCGCCCAGGTGTCGCGCGTGCCGACGACGGCGACGTCGAAGAAGCGCAGCATGATGCCGAGCGCGGCCGCCTTGGTGGCCGTGGCCATGAACGCGGTGATCGGCGTCGGAGCGCCCTCGTAGACGTCCGGGGTCCACTGGTGGAAGGGGGCCACGGAGGCCTTGAAGGCAAAGCCGACGATGACCAGCGCCAGACCAGTCAGCAGCAACGGATCGCTGACCAGGCCGCCGGCGATCTTGCCGCTTGAGATGGCGTGCGCGATCCCGGCAAACCCGGTCGAGCCCGTCGCCCCGTAGATCAGCGCGAGGCCATAGACGAGGGTCGCCGAACCGACCGAGCCGATGACCAGGTACTTCAGCCCGGATTCAAGCGAGCCCTCGCGACGGAACTCCGAGGCGCAGAGGATGTAGAGCGGGATCGAGAGCAGCTCGAAGCCCAAGAACAGGGTGATCAGGTCCTGCGCGGAGACGAGGACGGCCATGCCGAGCACACTGAACAGCAAGAGCGCGTGGTACTCGCCCTGCCCGGAGGTGATCGGTGCCCGGTCGCGCAGCGAGAGGATCACGCAGGCCAGCGCCGCGACCAGGAAGATCATGTCCAGGGTCAGG